>CAZOBD010000004.1:0-65068 GCA_964577665.1 uncultured Hyphomicrobiales bacterium | reverse complement strand
AGGCATTGAAAGTATATTTGAAGGCTTTGAAAGTGTATTTGAAGGCTTTGAAAGTGTATTTGAAGGAGTTAAAATGGTATTTGAAGGAGTTGATTTATTATATGAAGGCTCAAATTATATATTCATTCATTAATAATAATAATATATAATTATTAATTACAAGTAAATTTATACAAATATAAAATATATTTTTACATATATTAAAAATATAAGGTAAGATTATGAATTAATTGATGCAGGAGATATTATTATAAATACAGATTATGCTTATATTTGTTCAGAAAGTAATAATATGCGTTCATTTATTCATTTTCTTTGTTTTATATAAAAAGAAAATGAATAAAATTAAGAATTGATTTGGTATTTTATTTCTAAAATATGGTTAGGTAATGCGGAAATTCGTTTAGGGGATGATTTGATTTATTCAAATGATGATTTAAATGCGTACGGCGGTCTTTCTAATGTGTTCGAGGAAGCCGCTACGGTCTTTGCCTTTCTCGAAAAGGAGTGGTTCGATTCTGGTATCGATTTCGCGGCGCATTTTCCAGAGCAAGGGGGCGGCGGAAAGGTAATCGCCGGGGATTTCACGGACTACAACGGCGACATCAATGTCTGAGTCGGCGCGGAAACTGCCTTCGGCATAAGAACCATAGAGTAACATTTCCTCAAGAGGGAATTTTTGAGCGATTAAACTTTTGTATCTGCGTAATTTATCTATAATTTCGCCTTGAAGCATCTGTATAATTCCTTAGTTTTTTGTATTAAATAAGCGGAATATTGTTCAGTGAAGCTTTTGAAGACTCTATCTTTGTCTGCGGGATATCTAGCTTCGATATTGAGTGGTTCCAAAATGTCTAAAAAATCTTTAGCATCGTTGTCAATCTCATCATAAATATCTGCTTTTTTTGCAAGATAGGATAAATTATGTTTATAAGGCGGATTTGTTTGTTTGTTTTTAGAATAAAGAGCTTTCAATATCCTTTCGATGGTTTGATGACACATAAAACCGACGTATAAATATCTTCCGGTAGAGTGCATTGCATCTGCGGTTCGCAAATCATATTCTGCGAGTTCGACCCAATATTTTACTTTTTCATTCATAAGACGTAAATATAAGAAATTTTTACATAAAATACGTTTTGCGGTAAAAATATTTTGTTAAGTAAAGTTACAGAAGGTTTAAAATTTTCATGCGATAATACAATGTTTAGCCGCTTTGATAGTATATCTAATTCAAACAGTGTTTTTTTGTGTAGAAATTTGTTAATATTAAGAATAAATCGGGTCAAATACTATGGAACTTGAGTTAAAGGTTAATAAAGAGATGAAAGCTGCTATGAAAAGCGGTGCAAAGAATCGTTTGAATGCGTTACGGATGCTTCGGGCGGCGATAATAGAGTTTAATAAGAGCGGCGCAGACAGGGAAATGAATGAAGATGATGAATTGATGATTTTAAATTCTGCGGCAAAGAAGCGAAAAGAAGCAATGGAGCTGTACGAAAAGGCGGAAAGATTTGAATTGTATGAAAAAGAGCGTGAAGAACTGGAATTGATTGAGGAATTTTTTCCGAAACAACTGACAGATGAAGAAATTAGAGCGTTAGTGAAGGAAAAAATCGCGTCAGAAGGTGCTTCGTCGATGAAAGATATGGGAAAAGTGATGGGAGCGGCAATGAAAGAGCTGAAAGGACGTGCCGATGGGAAGAAAGTACAGGAAATTGTGAAAGAATTACTGGGATAAATGGTTTATGGAATTGGAAAAATTGGCTGAGGAGAGGAAAAAAAGCGAACAGATGCTGGCGGAAGAGACTTTGAAGGAGCTGGAATTTTATTCGGTGCTGGAAAAAATCGGTAAGTACTGCCGTACAGGCGGCGGGCAGCATTTAATACTGCGTTCGGAGCCGCAAAAAGAGGTTTATTGGCTGCGGCAGGAGCATGAAATGACGTTTGAAATGACACAGCTAATGACGGAAGATGATGAGATACCGTTAGAAGGCGTCGGGGAGGTGAAACCGAAGCTTCATAAGAGCCTGATAGAGAATGCGGTGCTTTCTTCAACCGATGCGCTGACGGTTTTTGATGCTGTAAGGGTGTCTCGGCTGGTTAAAAAGTATTTTTTACAGCGAGAGGAGAAGTATCCGCTGCTTGCGGAGGAGGCATTAGAGCTGCATGAGAACAGAATACTTGAGAAGCACATAACAGATGCCATCGATGAGAACGGTCAAGTGCGCGATAATGCCACGCGGGAGCTTCAGAAGATACGGCGATCACTTTTTGAGAAGTCTCAAAGCCTACGAAGCCGGCTTCAAAAGCTTTTGAAGCAGGTAAGTGAGGACGATATGACGCAGGAAGACTTCGTAACGATGCGGGAAGGGCGTTTTGTGCTGCCGGTAAAAGCCGAGCATAAGCGTCATATCCATGGGATCATCCACGGAGTCAGTCAAACGGGGGCAACAGTCTTTTTGGAGCCGTCGGAAATCATTGAAAAGAACAATGAAATCTCTTTGCTGCTGAATGAAGAGAAGCGGGAGATATTTAAAATATTACAGCAGATAACGCAAGAGATCGGGCAGGAGGCGCATGAGTTTTTGAGGTCGGTGGATATTCTTTCGCACTATGATTCAGTGATTGCAAAAGCGCAATATGCCCTCGAGTACGGGGGCATAAAGCCTGAGATAACGGAAGAAAACGAAGTTTCGCTGTTAAATGCGCGCCATCCCCTGCTTGTCCACAGTAAGGGCATGAAAAATGTGATTCCGCTGACGATAGATTTCACTTCGGACAAGCGCGGACATCTTATTTCGGGACCGAATGCCGGCGGGAAAACGGTTGCATTGAAGAGTATCGGGCTAAATTTAGCTCTTGCCTTAAGCGGAATTTTTCCTTTGGGCCAGTGCAGAACAAATATCAGGACTGTATTCTCTTACATTGGAGATCATCAGTCAATTGAAAATGATTTGAGTACGTTCAGCTCACAAATAATTAAGCTGAATAACATTTTAAATGAATGTGCGGGCGATGCGCTTGTTTTAATAGACGAAATCGGCTCTGGAACAGATCCTCAGGAAGGCTCGGCGCTTGCTTCGGGCATATTGGACAGCCTGATAGAGAGGAAAGTCTTCTTTGTAGCCACTACGCACCAGTCTTCTTTGAAAAGCTATGCCCTTACGAAAGACGTAATCGAAAATGCTTCACTTGAGTTTGACGATAAAAATCTTGTGCCGACCTATAATTTCTTAGCGGGAGTACCCGGAAACAGCTATGCTTTTATTCTTGCGGAAAGCTTAGGGCTTCCAAAGCATATTATTGAAAGAGCTAAGTCTTATCTCGGTAAAAAGCAATCTGAGCTTGAAGAAAGTATTTCTATTTTACAAAAATACAAAGCCGAAGCCGGGCGCTATCACACCGAAGCCCGCAGAGAAAAACTAAAAGCCGAAGAAGAAAGAAAGAAATTCGAAGAAAAATTCAGCGAAATAAAGCAAAAGCGAAGCAAAATAATGGACGAGGCACGCGACGAAGCAAGAGAAATTGTTGACGGAGCAAATAAATTAATCGAAAATGCTATCAGCGAAATAAATGAACAGAAACGTCCTATAAGAGATATAAAAAAAGAATATGAAGAACGCAAGAAAGAAATTGAATCTATTGCCGAACGCCTTGATAAAAAGCAGAAAATGCATGAGAAAAAAGAATTCCACGAAGGAGACAGCGTAGCAATGGAAGACAGTTCGAATGTAGGCACAATAATCGAACTCGACAGCAACGGTAAAACTGCACTTGTTGATTTCGGCGGAATGAAGTTCAGGACTAAACTGAGCAAACTTCATGAAGTGGAAAGAAAACGTGATAAAAAATCGTCAGCACTTGATTATATGAACTACGGAGCCCGCTCGCAGGTGGATTTAAGAGGCATGAGAGCAAACGAAGCACTGCAAGAGCTTGATACCTATATATCCGATGCTCTTCTTGGAAGTATAAGTTTTTTAAATATCATTCACGGCAAAGGAACGGGCGCATTGCGAAAAGCAGTTCATGATTTCTTACAGCATCACCCTTCCGTTCAAAACTTCCGCCTCGGAACAATAGAAGAGGGCGGCGACGGCATTACCTTAGTTGAGTTCTAATTTTTAATAGAAAAAAAGATGTCCAACACCAGAAAGATGTTGGACATCACATAAACTAATATCCTCCAAATCAAATTCGGAAGAGAAATTCATCATAATATCATTTCTCCGGCACGCTTTTTAATACGGCAAGCAGGAGTTTCCAAGCTTTATCGACTGTGGAAATCTGCACTCTTTCGTCGGGTGAATGTACTTCTTCCAGATTTGGTCCAAAGGACAGCATATCCATGTGAGGATATTTCTCGCCTATCAAACCGCATTCCAAACCGGCGTGAATTGCTTCGATGACAGGTTCTTTGCCGAACAGGTCTTTGTAAACTTTAACGGCTGTTTTCAGAATTGGTGATTCTACATCCGGAGTCCACGCAGGATAGCCGTCGCCAAGTTTTACCTGAGCGCCTCCGAGTTCCAAAGATGCTTTTACCATACTGGCGATGTCGGCTTTTTCGGATTCGATGGAGCTTCTCTGACTTGTGAGAACATAAACTTCGTCTTCGCGGGTTTCGACAATGGCAAAGTTAGTCGAAGTCTGTACGAGACCTGCGATGTCAGGGCTCATGCGGATAACGCCGTGAGGCATTGCATAAAAGGAATTGAGCAGCCTTGTCTGAAAATCTTCGGTCATTACACGCTTGGGCATGTCTGTTTTTTCTGCCGAAACGTTAATGTTGGGTTCTTTCGTTTTCCATTCGTTTTTTAAAGTTTTATCAAAGCTTTTGATAAATTCATTAAAATCCTTTTCAGTAACAGTCGGGACAACAACAGTTGCAAAAGCTTCACGGGGGATAGCATTGTGCTTGCTGCCGCTGTTAATAGAAGAAAGACTGATGTTAAACTCATGTGTCAGATTTTTTAAGAGACGGTTCATCATCTTAATGGCGTTTCCTCTGCCGTCGTGTATCTCAATGCCGGAATGTCCGCCTTTAAGTCCTTTCACAGATAATTGATAAGAGGCAGTGTTTTCCGGTACGAAATCAGAATCATATTTGAATGAACCTGAAGTGTTAAGTCCGCCTGCGCAGCCGATAGTGAAATGTCCGTCTTCTTCCGAATCCAGATTTATCAAGATATCAGAATCCAGCAGATTTGAACCGAGCTGCATGGCGCCTGTAAGTCCTGTTTCTTCGTCAAGAGTGCAAAGCAGTTCCATGGCAGGGTGGGGGATGTTATCCGAATCAAGAATAGCCATACCCATAGCTACACCGATGCCGTTATCGGCGCCGAGGGTTGTGCCTTTAGCTTTTACCCAGTCGCCGTCAATATAAGGTTGTATCGGATCATTATCGAAATCAAATTCAACATCTGCATTTTTTTCGCAGACCATATCAATGTGCCCTTGTATGCAGACAGATTTACGGTTTTCCATGCCGACAGTGGCTTTTTTCCGTATAACTATATTTCCGAGTTTATCTTTTTGTGTTTCAAAATTGTGCTTGCGCGCCCAGTCTAACATATAGGCTGCAATTTTATCTTCCTTTTTGGAAGGCCTTGGTATCTGGCAGATTTCTTCGAAATAATCCCATACTTTTTGCGGTTCCAGTCCGCCGAGTACTTTACCCATTTTTTGATCCTTTCGTAAATTCGTTGAATGAAATAAAACCATTTTGATATAATTGCGTTAAAAAATTAGTCACTCTGTCGTTTACCGGCTCGACGCGGTCGCCGAACTTTTCCTGTAATGTTTTAGAAATATTAAGGACTTTATTCTCTCCGTTAATTAAAAGCCAAACAGATGTGCCGATTTCATCCAGATTAGCGCGTATATGCCTGCTCTTGCCTGGTGGTATCAGACCTATGAAAAATTCATTTTTAAACTTAGGCACCAGCACATCCACCAAGCCGTCATCTCTTTCGATGTGTTCAAGTTTTCTAAAGGGAGTAAGCTCAAGATAATTTATATGGTTTCTTTTTTTCTTTTTTAAAAAGCTAAAATTCATTGTTAATAAAGCCCTGAAATAAAACTGTTATGTTAAAATAATTTAAATATTCGTAAATACGAAAAATATAATTTATACAATTATTTTTAACTAACAATTAATTTTATTTAATTATATTCATTAAAAATAAACGGTTTATCAATTTTTGCCGTATGCGATTATTCTCTCTTATAAAGAAGTTCTTGAATTCTGCTGTCGTATTCTTCAGCTTTTTCCGGCGTTTTGTCAATCAGCTTTTGGTAAATTTCGACTGCTTTTTCAAAAGCTCCCTGCTCCACCAGTATCTTAGCCATAGTTTCGGTAGCTATTTCAGGCGGCTTTTCTTTCTTTACATTGTTTTCTTCTTGTATGCTGTCATATTCTTCCGTATTACTTTCTTCAATCTTTTTCCTGCTTTCATTTATTTCTTTAGAAAGGGTTGTTAATTCTTTTGCTTTTTCGTCCATATTATCATAGTCTTTTTCAGTTATATCAGCGTTTGCAAAAGAATTGGCAGGCGCTGCCGTTTGGAATGATTCTATCTCTCCGGCTAAGAATTCAAATCCGGGAATAGTATCAATATTTCGGGAATTGTAAGGACGGTCAGTGTCCGGCTTTTTGTCAAATTCCTGATATTCAAGCAAGAAACCTGCCGGAAGAAATATACTATCGGTATCTGTTTCTTCATTTATCTGCTCAACAAGTGATGGTTCATCAAAATCCGTATTCTCTTCCGGTAAAATTTCACCTGCTTCCTCAGATTCTTCTTCCATAATATCATTTAAAATCGAATCATCGAATTCAATTTGTTCATCTGAAATTAATTCCTCTTGCTCAGGCTCATCAATACTTTGTGTGTCTTCATCATCAGCTCCGGAATCTTCGTCATCGATTTTTTCAAATTCTGTTTCTATTGTTTCCGCATCAGAGGCTGTTTCTTCTACTAAAATTTCCGGAGTTTCGCTGCTGTCGGCAGAAGGATGTTCAATTTCATCTGATTCGGGATAGCTGTCAGGCTCTGATAATTCTTCATTGCCGGAAATTTCTTCTTCATCGGATTCAGAGTGTTTTCCGGAATCTTCATTTTCGGGAATTTCTTGCCATTCGGTTGAATCTTCCGGTGTATGTTCTTCTTCAAATTCATTTTGTTTAGATGATTCCAGTCTTTCTTTTGTTTTTACGATAGAAGTGTTATCAGGGAATTTCCCTATGCCTTCATTTATGGTTTCTTCTGCTGACCCTGAATCACCGGATTTATCGTAGGCTTTTGCCAAAATAGCATAAGCAGCAGGGTAATCGGGATATTTCTCAATACCTTTCTTTAAAAGGGAAACGGCTTCATCAAAGAAGCCGTTCAAAATCAAGTGTTCCGCTTCTACCGCAAATAATATATTAACATCTTCCATAATAAACGCTCCGCAAAAATTATCTTCTGCCGCCAAAAATTCTCAGCAAGAAAAGGAATAAATTGATAAAATCCAAATATAATTTCAAAGCGCCTATTATTGCACCTTTTGCAGCTATTTCTTCCCCTTCGCCAAGCTGCATTACTGCAACTTCCTTCAGCTTCTGAGTATCATAAGCCGTAAGTCCGGCAAACACAATAACGCCGATTACACTTATTACAAAATACAGCATGGAGCTTTGAATAAAGATGTTAACAATCATAGCTATTATTATTCCTATAAGCCCCATGAACATAAAACTGCCCACAGCCGAAAGGTTCTTCTTTGTTACGTAACCGTAAAAACTTAGAGCCGCAAACATTCCCGCTGAGATAAAAAATACTGTTTGGATGGACTGTGCGGTATATGCCAGAAATATTGTAGAAAATGTCAAACCTGTCAGGAGTGAATATACCAGAAACAATATTCCTGCAAGGGAACTGCTTATTTTGTGAATAAAACCGGATAATCCGAAAACAAATGCAAGCTGGACAAGCAGTAGCGGGAAAAACAAGCCGCTTTGCAGAATTGAATTTACTAAACCGCTGGAAGCAGTGTACCACGCGGTTAAGCCGGTAATGAGCAGTCCGCCGGTCATCCAGGCATAAACCTTTGAAAGAAAAGCTTTCTGCGCCTCTTCAATATCTGCCGTTACTGTTTGATTTACATAAAAATTCTGATTTAGTTCATTGTTCATGGTATCACCTCCTTTACAATATATTAAATCTCTGTTCTATTATTTTCTTACTCCATTTGTTTTAACGAAATAATCATAATTGGATTTTAAAAGCAAATTGAAAAAAAAAGATGCCCGACATCTAAGTGATGCCGGACATCTGCAATCAATCTGTAATTGTACAAAATCAATACTCCAAAAGACCTGCCGCGGCGTCATAAGTGTTCTGCATGAGCATAGCCACGGTCATTACGCCTACTCCTCCCGGCACGGGTGTAATTGCAGATGCCTTTTTGCATACTTCTTTGTATGCAACGTCGCCGGTGAGCCGGTAGCCTTTTTCGCGGGTCGGGTCTTCCACGCGGTTTATGCCGACGTCTATTACGACTGTGCCTTTTCTTACATCTTCAGCCTTTATTCTTTCGGGTACACCCATAGCCGCAATTAATATATCTGCCTGCAAAGTATAGGGGCGTATGTCTCTTGCGCCGGTATGAACTATTGTTACAATAGAGTTTGCATTTTCATTTTTTTGATAGAGCAGATTTGCAATCGGCTTGCCGACAATGTTGCTTCTGCCTGCAACCACCACATGCTTGCCGGAAGTTTCGATTTCAGTGCGTTTCAGCATTTCCATAATGCCGCGGGGGGTGCAGGGAATAAAACCGGGAAGACCTATTACCAGCCTGCCGATATTTTCGGGATGAAAACCGTCAACGTCTTTAGATGGCTTGATGGAGTTAACTACCTTGCTTTCGTTGATATGCTTCGGCAGCGGGAGCTGTACCAAAATGCCGTGAATTTTTTCATCCTTGTTCCATTTCTGCACATAGTCCAGGACTTCTTTTTCTGAAATTGTATCCGGCACTCTTTCAACCAGAGAATAAAAGCCGAGCTCGGAAGCTGTCTTTTCTTTTGAACGTACATACACCTGAGATGCCGGATTTTCCCCGACAAGCAGAACTGCCAGACCGGGGCGGATACCCTTTTCTTCCAGCAAAAGTTTTGTCTTTTCTTTGATTTCTTCTTTAATTTCTTTTGAAATTACTTTTCCATCGATAATTGTTGCCATAATTTTAAATTGATTTTATATAATTCAAAAATTTTTTTTTCATATTTTCATAAAATTCAGGCATGTTCATCAAGGCTATTCTAATTCTATCCCAATGTAAATGATAATGATAGCCCTGCCGAATAACATGTCTTATTTTTTTATAGGAAATTAGAATTGTAAACTCTTCTGTCTTTATAATAGGTATTTTAACTACATCACTGTCGATATAAAATAAATTTAGAAGCTCTGAATGCCAAATATCAGATTTAGGTAAAGGAATATTTTTAAATTTGATAATTCTAATAAAAATGTTTTCCAATCCATTATAAAACTGAGATAGAAACTGTGCTGAGGCTGCTATTTCTATGTTTGACGGTTTTCTACTCTCTATCGAAATCAGTAAATCGTTAACTGCCTGAACAGTTTGGCTTAAATATTCAAGTTCTGTTTCAATTTCTTCAATTAGTTTTTCCCGATGAGTCATATATGAATTTACCTGTTTTTTTTATATATCTGATGAATCTGTCTTCAAAGGTCAAATCGACGATATCAACAGGAATTTTTATTAAATTTTCCAAAATACCACCAAATTCAAAAAATTTCATTCCTTCCAAACCTTCGATGCCGAGGTCAAGATCTTTAGCATTTTCAGGATCAGTTAATGCGCTGCCAAAAAGCAGCAATTTGTTTATGCCGTATTTTTTTGCAAGTTCTACGGCAGCATTTATTTGATAATCTGTAACTGACATAATAAAACCTTAAAATCTGTATTCTATTCCCCCTGTGAAAATATTGAATTTGCTCAAGTTAAAATCTGCATAAACAGCAATCGGACCGATTTGCTTTGCTAAACCGATTATCCATTTAACATTAAAATCATCTAATAATATATTTGCATGCTGAGGCTTGGTATCGCCCGGATATTCCGGGGGATTGGGCTCTAAAGTAACGGGATCGACCAAGCCGAGCTGTTTTTGCTGCTCGATTGGTATATAATATTTATATTCCGAATCGATACTTATGTAATCTGCAGATATACCTGTATATATGTCAACAATACCTTCAAAATGTTTGCTTCCGTGGATATTAAAGTTTAATATAGCAGCATCTGCCGTCAGTTCTGCATTTGTAACACCTATTGTATTTTCCAGATGAGTGCCTTGATAAACAGCCTGCACTGCCAGATCGAAGGGTCTGTCGGTTTCATCTTCATAAAAGTACTGTGAAATACTGTGCTTCAGACCAATACCCCAGAAGGCAAAATCGCCTATATTTTCTCCAAGATAAACAGGCGGCACAAAACGAATTAAAAGCTCAGTTCCCCACAAAGATCCTATTTCAAACTGGGGAACAAAAGCGAAAACAGAGTTTACATTCCCACCGTCTGCTAAAGAAAAAGATTCGGGGAAATCTGATATGGCATCGAGAATAATCTGGCTGTATTCAGGGTTTATTGCGTTGATTAAGCTGTAGAGCGGATGCTCTTTGACAAGTTTATTGAGGGAATCCCTCGAAAATGTAAATTTTGTGTTCGGCTGATATCCCATCACGGTAGCGGCTTTATCCGGCTCAGGAGGTATGGCGCCGCTCTCCAGTCCGTTGTAAAGTACAGTCTTAAAAAAATAATTCAGCAGCGCAGCGGTATCCTGATTGATAATATTGATACCTGTTTCATCAATTATTAAGTATTTTGATAATTCATCTACGTTATAAGGCTCGGCAGGAAGCTTAGGCGAATAAGTTTTTTTACTGTCAGGGGTAAAGCCTAACATGCCGTGCAGACTGACGCGGTAATAGGGTTTGTCAACTTTTTTGGGCACATAAGCCTGATTGAAAAAACGGGAATTAGATGTGGCATTAACGGCTTCGACCATTGGCTGCAGGTAGGGGACTCCATTGAGGTCAAAAATGTCTTTTCCGAAAGTGCGGGCAAGCTCTACGGTAGTTTCGTTATATTCGGCTTTTATGCCCAAAGGCGATAAAGCTATTAAAACCAGCAGAATATACCTTTTCATATAATAAATCCGATTATCTGAATAATTTTTTTCTTAAGATTACATAAACCGGCAGAGCTATTAGAACCACTATGATAACACCAAGAACACTAAAAAAAACTTGAAATGCCACTTTTAGCAAAAAGCCTAATAAATAAAGAAAAATAAGTGCGACGATAATGGCGAAAACGGCAGATAATATATTTTTCATTGTATTGCTCATTTTATCATCAATAATATTTTTTTGTTTCATCTGTTTATTTTTTGTATTTTACCTTTGAAAATCGTTTGGCTGTCATGCTGAACTTGTTTCAGCATCTCAAGTTAAGAATATCCCCTCCCCAAGAGGTGATTAAGGGGTGTGTCCCTCTCATCCGTGAGATTCTGAAACAATACTGAAACAAGTTCATCACAGGGACAGAATGACATTTTACATCTCATTCCCGAACTCCGATTTGGGAATGTACTTTGAATGACATTTTACATCTCATTCCCAAACTCCGATTTGGGAATGTACTTTGAATGACATTTTACATCTCATTCCCAAACTCCGATTTGGGAATGTACTTTTCTTTCAAAACTCTGTTTTGCATTAACTCTAAAATAATCATCTCCTTGTGTGATTTCCCTAATCATGGCTGATTTATTATTAATCTATTTATTTCAAGATATCAGCCGCTTTATAAATATCGTAAATCTTCCTGAAAAATGGAAGTTTCTATAAAATATTACGTTTTTGCCTTTTCAAAAGTGTAAATTTAAACATGTTTTAAGAATCGTACAAAATTCTTTCCGAAAATATCGACAATTGCTTTTACCGTTTTCTCTTCAAAATCTATATTAATATCATAAGCTATATAATCTTTGGAGAAATTATTTTCTTTATTGCGAAGGTGAAACATAACAGTGCCTGTTGTGTCCGGACTGTTACACAGCTTCTGAAAACTCTTGATTTTCTCGGCATCGCTGTCGCCGTTCAGGTTTATCCAAATATCATATCCTTCTACTCTATCTTTTGCGGCTTCCACCGGCTCTGCTACATTGCTTGCAGTAAGACTCAGCTTTTCACCGTCATACTCAGCCGTTCCTTCAATAAGAAGAACTTTGTCTTCTTCCAGCATCCATCCAAATTTTTTATAAGTCTCGCTCCAGAACTTACATTCGGCTTTTCCGTCGAAATCCTCGATTGTTACAAATGCGATAGAATTGTTGTTTTTATCAATTTTTCTTGATATGCCGGTAACAATTCCGCATATCGAAATTTTACCGCCGCTTAGCTCAGGTGGAAACTTTGATATTTTACACGTAGAAAGTGAGTTTACATAGGGAGAAAAATTCATCAGGGGATGTCCGCTTATATAAAAATTCAGATACTCTTTTTCATGTTCCAGACGTATCATTTCAGGCCATTCCTCAATTTCCGGCAGTTCCGGTTCGCTGAGGTCAGCTTCGGCGCTTTCGCCGAAAAGACTGTCCATCTGTATCATTTCATTTTGAGAAACCGCTCTGGCATAATCCAGTGCAGATTCAACAGAAGCGAATAAGGCTGCCCGTCTTCCTTCATGCAGACTGTCAAAAGCTCCTGAGCATACAAGCGCTTCTAAAGATTTTTTGTTAACAAGTTTTGTATCGACCCTGGAAACAAAATCAAAGAATGATTCAAATGTCTTTTCGTTTCTGGCTTTGATAATGCTGTTTACGGCAGGAGTACCCACATTCTTTATGCCGGTAAGTCCGAAGAAGATTTTCTTATCTTTGGAATAGAACTGACCGAGAGATTTGTTGACATCCGGATGTACTACTTCAATTCCAAAATGCTTTGCTTCGTCAATCAGCATTACGATTTTATCCTGATCGGAGATTTCGGCGCTCATATTTGCAGCTAAAAACTCACCGGGATAATGAGTTTTTAGCCATGCAGTCTGGAATGCAAGATATGAATAAGCCAGAGAGTGAGATTTATTGAAACCGTATTTGGCAAATTTTTCTATCAAATGGAAAATCTCTTCTGCAGTTTTTTTATCTATGCCGTTTTTTGCTGCTCCTTCTATGAAAACCGGTTTTTGCTGCTCCATAACGGCAACTTTTTTCTTACCCATAGCGCGCCGTAAAATATCAGCACCTCCAAGGGAAAAACCTGCAATGTCCCGTGCAAGCTGCATTACCTGCTCTTGATAGACTATTATTCCGTAAGTAGTTTTTAATGCTTTCTCCATGATAGGATGGAGATATTCTATTTTGTTTTTGCCGTGTTTTCTCGCAATAAACTCAGGAATATTTTCCATTGGTCCCGGTCTGTAAAGTGCGTTCATAGCCGTGATTTCTTCCAGATTATGCGGCTTAAGCTGCTTAAGATACTCCTGCATACCCTTTGATTCGAACTGAAATACCGAAAGGGTTCTGCCTTCCGAAAGAAGCTGATAAGTCTTGGGGTCGTGGAAATCTATAGCGTCAAGGTCTATTTTCTTGTCATAATTTTTTTCGATTAATTGCAGAGTGTGATCTATGATGGAAAGTGTTTGCAGTCCCAGAAAATCCATTTTCAGAAGACCGGAACCTTCCACTTCTTCCATGGTGTATTGAGTGGCAACGGGAATGCTTTGAGTTTTTGACTTGCTGTTTTGGTAAAGGGGAACAAATTTCGTGATTTCATCGGGCGCAATGACAACTCCCGCTGCATGAGTGCCAGGATTTCTGTTTTTATTTTCAAGAAGGATTCCGTATCTTATTAAATCTCTGATTTTTTTATCTTTGCTGTCTTTCAGATGTTGAAGTTCGGGAAGCTCAAGGGCATCCTCAAGAGGGGTGACTTTGCCCTGCACCACAGGAATTTTTTTAGTTATGTCATTGATCTCGCTGTGATGAATGCCGAGCACTCTGCCTACATCTTTTAAAACAGCTTTTGTGGAAAGTTTATTGAAAGTAATAATCATGGCTACGGCATTTTCTCCGTAAAGTCTTTTCACGTAATTGATTACCAGATCCCGTTTTTCATCGTTGAAGTCGATGTCAATATCGGGCATAGTTACTCTTTCCGGATTAAGGAAGCGCTCGAAGAGAAGATTGTAGGGCAGAGGGTCCACATTTGTAATATCCAGCGCATAAGCTACAATACTTCCTGCTGCGGAACCGCGTCCGGGACCGACGCGAACTCCCATTTCCTTGGCGGCACGGATAAAATCCTGCACAATAAGAAAATATCCCGGGAATTTCATTTTTTTGATTATATCAAGCTCCATACGGGCGCGTTCTTCTATTTCGGGAGTTATTTCTTTGTATTTTTTTCGCAAGCCGTTGAATGTCAGTTCTTCAAGATATTCTTCGAGTGTAGTGGAAGAAGATTCTTTCGGTATGGGAAACTCAGGCATAAAAAGCTTGCTTTCAAATGTGAGATTACATTTTTCTGCAATTTCTACCGTACTGTCCAGTGCTTCAGGATAATCCCCAAAGAGCTTGTTCATTTCCTCTCGGGTTTTAAAGTACATCTCAGGAGTACGGTACCGAAGTTTGTTAATGTCAATATTTTCTGCATTGCCCTTAACATCTTTTATTAGTAGATAAACATTATGGGCAATGGCATGTTCTTTTTCCAGATAGTGTACGTCATTAGTACATACCGTTTTAATTCCAAGCTCTGCCGCAAGTTTCGGACCTCTGTTTAATATAAATACATCTTCTTTAAGGTTATGGTTCTGAAGCTCGATGTAAAAATCATCACCAAAAAGATCTCTATAAAAAACTGCGGCTTCGCGAGCTTTTTCCATATCATTTTGAATAAGCCAGTGATTTATTTCACCTGCCATGCAGGCTCCTGTTGCAATCAAGCCATCGTGATATTTTTCAAGCAGCTCGCGGTCAATCCGCGGTTTATAGTAAAAACCTTCTGTGTGACCGAGAGATGTGAGCTTCATCAAATTTTTGTAGCCCTGCATATCTTTTGCAAGCAGAACCAGATGAAAATAATTGCGTTTCTTTTTATTTTTATCTTTTCCTGAAATCTTATCGAACCTGCTCCCGTTTGCGACGTAAGCTTCCATGCCTAAGATGGGCTTAATACCAAGTTTACCCGCAATTTTATTAAATTGAAAACAACCGAACATAACTCCGTGATCTGTAAGAGCAATGGCTTTTTGCTCATCTTTTAGAGCGGCTTCAATCAGCTGTTTTGGTTCGGTTATGGAATCCAGCAGGGAAAAATGCGTATGATTATGAAGATGTACAAAATCTCTCATTTATTATTCAGATTATTTTTTTGACAAATAGATGCAGGCAAGTAAAATAAATTTTCTTGAACGGCAAAGTAAAATATTTCAACATGAGGATATGCTTTTCCACATTTTGTCCACAAAATTGTGTGGAAAACTTACTAAATAAATAAAAAATAAAAAAATGTCCGGCATGTAATTATACCGGACATTTTAATTATTCTTTTCAGATAGTTTTTAGAGCTGTCCGCCGAGTTTAATAATCAAATCGATCATTCTGCAGGAATAACCGTACTCATTGTCGTACCAGCCGACCACTTTTACGAGACTGCCCTGTGCATCGGTAAGCTGTGAATCGAAGATTACGGAGTAGGGATTTCCGATAATGTCCTTTGAAACAAGAGGTTCATCGGAATATTCCATAATGCCTTTCAAATACGTTTCAGATGCTTCTTTCATGGCATTGTTTATATCTTCTACGCTTGTTTCGCGTTTCAGAAGGGCGGTAAGATCAGTCAGCGAACCGTCAGGGACAGGTACACGTACGGCATAACCCGTGAGTTTTCCTTTCATTTCGGGTATGACAAGCCCGACTGCTTTTGCGGCGCCTGTTGTTGTAGGTATAGTGTTTGTTGCAGCGTTGCGGGCACGCCTTAAGTCCCTATGCGGAAAATCGAGTATTCTCTGGTCATTGGTATAAGCATGGACAGTTACCATGAAGCCTTTTTCAAGCCCAAACTCATCATTCAGAACTTTTACCATTGGTGCAAGACAGTTGGTAGTGCAGCTTGCATTGGAAATGAGCACTTCGCTGCCTGTTAAAGTGTCGTCGTTTACGCCTAAGACAACTGTTGCATCGAGCGGTTCTTTTGCAGGTGCAGAAAGAACAATCTTTTTGGCACCGCTTTTCAAGTGTTTTTCCAAAGTTTCACGTTTTCTGAAAACGCCTGTTGACTCAAGGATAATATCCGGCTTTTCCCAGGGGATTGAAGCGGGATCTTTTTCCGAAAAGATAGGGATGGTTTTTCCGCCGACGATTATATTACTGCCGTCTGCTTTTACATCGGCGGGAAATTTGCCGTGAACGGAGTCATATTTTAATAAATGAGCAAGAGTGCCTGCGTCTGTGAGGTCGTTTAAACCTACAAATTCGAAATTATCTTTCTTTTCCCATGCTGCGCGGAAGGCAAGCCTGCCGATTCTTCCGAAACCGTTAATAGCTAATCTGATAGACATAATTCTCCTTTCTTGATAATGATGAAGAGTAATTCTATAATTCTTTTTTAGTAGAATGCATTATTTTATTTATAACCCAAAGAACAGTATGTAATTATTTTTCCGGATATAGAAATTCTTTACCGTAGTAGAGTTATTTTTTCAAAGCCTCTATTCCGGGGAGTTCTCCGCCTTCCATATATTTCAGCCAAGCTCCTCCTCCGGGGCACAGATGCGTTACCTTGTTAATAAGGTGCATTTTTTTCATTGCCGCAGCGGAATCACCGCCGCCGAGAATGGTTATTGCGCCTTTTGAAGTTGCGTTTGCAAGGGCATTGCCTATTTGTTTTGTGCCGCGGGCAAATTTTCTGAATTCAAAAACACCCATGGGTCCGTTCCATGTGATTGTGTTGGCATTTAAGATGACTTCTTTATATTTATTTATTGTGTTATCACCTAAGTCCATTCCCATCCAGTCCGATGGGATTTGATCCACGGCAACGGTCTGGTCTTCGGCATCGGGAGAAAAATTATCGGCAATTACAATATCCTCGGGAAGCATCAGTGACTTGCCTTTTTCGTTTGATAGCTCTATTAGTTCTTTAGCAAGAGATATTTTATCTTCTTCAAAAATTGATCTGCCGATATTATAACCCATGGCTTTAAAAAAGGTGAATATCATGCCGCCGCCAATAAGTACTTTGTCGCATTGATCGATAAGAGTGCGGATAACTTCAATTTTTCCTGAGATTTTAGCTCCGCCTATAACGGCTACATAAGGAGAAGCAGGATTGTTTAAAGCGTTTTTTAAGTATTCAAGTTCAAACTGCACGGATTTGCCCATATATCTCTTTTCAAAAAGCCCCGGTAGTGCATGTATGCTGGCATGATAGCGATGAACAGTACCGAAAGCATCATTTACGTAACAGTCTCCGAGCTTTGCAAGCTGCTTTGCGAATTCGATATCGTTTTTCTTTTCTCCTTCATGGAAACGTAAATTTTCACATAATACTACATCCCCGGGTTTTGCCTGCTGAACTGCTCTTTCAGGATGATGACCTATGCAGTCTTCGGCAAAAATTACATTGTAGCCCCATTTTTGATGCATATACTTGGCAACGGGAGCTAATGAGAACTTTCTCTCCTGACTTCCTCCGGGCCTCCCGAGATGGGATATAATTATGGGAATGCCTCCGTCATCAATTATCTGGTCTATGGATGGAAGAGATTCGGTAATTCTCATATCATCTACAACGTTTAGCTTTGAATCTAAGGGAACATTGAAATCCACGCGGATTAATACATGTTTGAATTTAAAATTTCCATTGTCCATACTCTGCATATATCTGCTCCAATGATTAAACAATTACAAATACTTATTTGGAATACTGCTCATGTAAAGCTTTTACCGGTTCCAAGCCGAGATATGTTCCGTCTTGGATAGCGCGGAGAACTGCACCGCCTCCTGTAAATATATAATATTTCGGGCTGTCAATGGCAACAATGTAAAGCCCCGGCAGCAATCTTTTCAGCTCCTGCATGGTGTCGCCGCCGCCATATAGTTTTGATGCTTCTCGGTTTTCGTCAATGGTCTGGTCGAGAGCTATTGTTCCCTCGTTAAAGTGCGGGGTGAATCCCATTACCGCATTGACAAAAACGGTTTTTGCTTCATGGAAAACATCTTTTATTTCCTCATTGTCGAAAGACTCCGGCGCTACATCTAAGACATAATTTAATTTAGTGCCGGGCTTGAGTTCTTTTATATTGTGTGTTCTGTGCTTTCCTTCAAATTTTCCTTCGAGTGTATCGGACTCAACGATATATGGCAATTCAATAAGTTTGCCTTCGTATTTTTTGGAAAACTCTACGAAATCCCGCGCATGTTTCATATCTTCGTCGCTAATGCCTTTTATGTCGAAGTTGTACTTTGCGGAAAGCCAGGCATTATACATAACCCCGCCGAGAATAAGCTTATCGGCTTTTTTTATCAATTCATAAAGTGAATCTATTTTTGTGTCAAATTTTGAACCGGCTACAACTGCAATGAAAGGTTTTTTCGGATCGTATATTCTTTCTAAGTTGATTAATTCTTTCTGCATTAAATGTCCTGCGTATGATGGAAGCTGTTTTGCAATATGATAAGTTGATACATGTGGCTGCCAGCTTCCAAAGGCGTCATTTACATAAATATCGGCAAGTTCTGCAAGCTCTTCTGCAAATTTTTGAGCCGCATCATCCTTGCTTTCCTCGCCTTTGAACCAGCGGGTATTTGGCAGATAGATGCCGTCAATTGTCCCTTCATCCATATCCCTTAGAAGTGTTTTAATTGAATCATCGAGATGCTCAATACCTTCGCTGCCATATTCTCCCGGTTCAGCAGCAACAAGATTTATATTGAGTTTTTTGTTCAAGTATTCAACAATAGGCTCAATGGAAGTATGATCGGATATTTTTATCTCACCGGTTTTTTTATTGCGGGGTCTTCCTACATGAGTCATAAGAATGACTTTACCGCCGCGGGCATATATGTGGAAAATTGTGCCGATTGTGGCATCTATTCGGTAAGGGTCTATTATCTCGCCTTTTTTAACCACGTTGTGGTCAACTCTCATCAGAATTGTTTTTCCTTTGATGTTTGCGTCCTGCAGCAGGGGCAGTTCGAGTTTCTCTGCTTTCATAGGCTCCTTTAAATGATTGTTGCAACAAATTTCATGCTAAAATTCATTTATAGGATATTAAAACGTTGTAATTCGTTATTAAGTGTAATGATTTTGAAAAGTTGGACGATTATTCATTAATAAAAATCAGATTTCTGTTTTCCAAAATTTCTTCGGAAGAGATTACTGCTTTATATAAACCCGTAGAGATTTCATCAGGACTCCATGCAGTTACGTATTTTCCCGGTAGATAATAGTTGTTTTGTTCAAATACTGATTTGCCGTTAACATCGAAAACTCGCAGCTTATAAATACCGGATTTTTTTATGTTTACAGTTATGAAAACAGTTTTTGAAAATGGATTGGGATAGGGGTTATCAAGTAATTTGCATTTTCCTTCAAATGAAGAAACACTGCTTGTGCCGTAAGTTACTTCAATTGAGGATGGATCATTTCTCCACGTGAATTTGACGTAAAGAATTGAATTCTTACGGTCCCACCATACACACGAGTCATTTTGAGTAAAATCATCTTTATTTGAATAAAATTTCAAAGAACTTCCGTTCAGCTCTATCGAATACTGATCCTTTGTAACATTTATCATTTTAATCAGCATCCCTCTTATAAATGGTTTTGTTTGAAAACCGGGACCCTTGGAATCGATATTGAAATTTATTCCTTTTTGTGAATTATCAGCTTTGAACTCGATGACTTCGTACCGGCTGCGCTTATATGCTTCGTCGGTTATGCCGTCGTCGTTGTACATCGAAAACGAAGAGGATGATACCTTTTCGTCATAATAGTACTCTACAATTAAACTGTCGCTGTTGTAATAATCTAAAGACTGATAAACCGGAGCTGTCGGAATTATGCTTCCCGAGCGAACCAGCAGAGGCATTTCATCCAGGGGAGCAGGAACAGTAACAGTTGCGCTTCCGTCATATATGCTGTGATCCCAGTAAGAAAACCACCTGCCTTCGGGTAGTATTACATTTCTCTCTAAAGCCAGAGAATCTATCACCGGTGCCGAAATAAAATTCTCCCCCCAAAAATATTGATCATCAATTCTATAGAGATTCGGATTGTCATTTTCATAAAAGTCCATCTGCCTCATTAAAGGGATACCCGTTTTGTGGTTCTCCCACATAAGTGTATAATTATAAGGAATTAACTTATACCTCAGGTTAATGAATTTTCTAAGAATGCTTTTGTAGGGTTCTTCATATCTGAATGGTTCTGCAGGAATTTCCGCATTATGAGTACGCATTATCGGTGAGAAAGCTCCTAACTGCATCCATCGAATAAATCTTATGGGAAAAGAAGGAGAACCGGAGAAGCCGCCGATGTCAGAATGTAAATAAGGTACACCGCTTATGCCGGCTCCAATCATTAAGGGAATTTGAAATTTCATTCCAAGATATGATCTGTCAACATCGCCAGACCAATTGCAGACACCATATTTTCCCATTCCAACCCATCCTGATCTGGAAATCATTAACATTCTTTTATCAGGATAAATTTCTTTAGATTTCTTAAAAATCATTTTCATCCAAAAAAGATTGAAAATGTTGTGAACATATGCAGCGCTGCCTAAATAATGTTTCATATCTTCTTCGTGGTGCTGAGGCTCTCCATAGTCAAGCCAAAATCCGGCAATACCGTCTCTGACCAATGGATCATATAAGTTCCATAAAAATTCTTCAGAGGCAGGATGAGAAACATCTGCTAAAACGCTGGGCTTTTCAAGAATATCAATTTCATATGGCATATCATTCTCATTTTTAACAAAACAATCATATTCCATCCCTTTGTCAAAATTTTCATTATTGACTAAAAAGTAAGGATTAAAAATTGGAATTGTTTTTATTGATTTTTTTAATAAGTCATCAACAAGGACAGTGCCGTCTTGAAATCCGCCTTTCCATGTATTACTTCCAAGACTGTCATGCGCTCCGAACCAACCGACATCAAGCAATATTACATCTAAAGGAATACTATCATTTTGCATGTTGCTTACTATTTCTCTTGTTTGGTCTGAAGTAAAATATATCATTCTTGACTGCATATAGCCTAAAGCCCATCTTGGCAAAAATCTCTGGAATCCGGTGAGCTTAGTGTATCTTTTTAGAATATCACCGTATGAATCTCCAAATATTACATAATATCTTAAATGATTGCTGTAAGCATTAATTATTACAGCATCCTGAAATACAGTTCCAAAGTCCATAATCCCTACTTCATGATTGTCCATAAATAAACCATACATTTTTGAGGATATGTAGAATGGTATTCCTATGGACATCCAGCCGTGATCACATGTATATCTGAATCTGTGGGAGTTATTGTTTCTTAAAAAATAATTGTTTCTATCCTGCGGCAGAGCGCGCTCTCCAGTGCCGAAGAACATTTCGCCGGGTTCTTTTTCAAAAGTGTTTCCGAAACCCCAGCCCATGTGATATGTACCGAATTTTTCCTTAAGAAGCGTATCTCCGTCTTTGATGAAAGAAAGCTTTAATGGATATTTTCGAATCATTGTCTTTATTGTGCCTGATGAATAAACAAGAAAATCAGGATTATTTGTAAGTTTAGTCTGGACTTTTTCAGGATTGCGGAAAACAGCAAAAGAACGCCTCTTCTGGGTATCTGCATCCTCAAAAACCTCCACTTTTATAATCTCCTCAGTAAAGGGAGTAAGTTCAATACGTCCGCCCTGGCAGTGGAGTATCAATTTTTGTGATTCAAGAGTATGTGAGTTGTAATTTCCTAAGAAAGAATTGAAAACATTTTCGCTTTGCATTGGAAGAAATGCAAAAAGAAGCAAAATACCTGCAGAAAGTAAACGCATAATTATTCCTTAAAAAGTCATTAGAAAAATTCGGTATTTATGCTTATTCTGCCTCCAAATATATTTTAGTATTGAATCCTTAATTAAATTAAGAAAAAAAATGAAAAAAGAAAAATAATCTCAATATAACTATCGAAAAAATTTACATTCTAAAGCCTAATTTGAACATTATTCAGTAATTTATGCAATTTTCACAATTCTGCGAATTTTTTTAATTTATTGGCTTTAATTCAACACAGCATGACTCGTTATTTTATTTTAATAATGAGTTCACTTTAAAAGGTAATATAAAATATTGGATAATTATAAAAAAGAATAACATTTTCGTAAATCAGAAATATTCCAAGGGTTAAACTGTTACGCAAAAAAATCAGTAAAAAATGTACAGACCAAACAAGAGTCATCTGCTGGTAAAAATGTTCGGAATAGCCGGCAGCTTGCCGGAGAGACAAAAGAAGCTGCTGTATTCATCAGAGGAATCTTATTGCGGAATCTCAAGTAGATTTTATCAAACATTATTTAGATTCCTGTCTTTAAAGGAATCTCAAATCTTAGAAAAAATATTGATTTTTCACAAGTCTCATTTATATCTTGTTTACTTGTAAAGGTGAGTGAAATATTTGATTCATCTGAAAATAATTTTGTAAATCTTAGATTTCTTTTGCAAATTATAAAACTCAAATTTTGAATAATAAAAATTTTTGAAATAAGAAAATCACAATTGCAAACTTCTTGAAAAAAAAGACTGACCAAGAGAAATAAGCTGCATTTTAATTGTTCCTTTTATATACAACGGGGAGACTGCCATGAAAATCTTTACTTCTTTTACTCTCTTTTTGATTATCTTTTCATTTTCACAGGCTGAGGACACTTGGCAAAAGCCGGGCGTAAAAGGAAATTTTACGTCAGTTCAATTTCATAAAGGTTTATTTGCAGGCACAGCAAAAGGCGAGATTTGCAAAAAAGCCGAGGGGAAACCTCATTGGGATATTTTACTTGGAGGTCTGCCCGGAGCGGTGATGAAATTCTGGGGTAAGGACGAAACGGTTGTGTGTGGTATAAAAAATAAAGATGGAAAAATCATACCGTATCTTTCATCGGAAAACGGGCAAAAATGGACTCAGATTTATGGTGATGATGTTAAAGACCTGATTTTTCAAAACAGCAGTGTTTTTTATATCATCGTTTTTGATAATAATATTAACCCCAATATTAGGGGCTGGTATGTTTATAAAACTGAAGACTCAGGCAAAAGCTGGACGGAGATATATTTCAACCGTCTGGAAATACTTGGAATGGAAGTTTCGGGTTCGGATTTATTCGTATGTGCCGTTAATGAACTTGCTCATTCCGGAAACGAAGGAAAAAAATGGAATAAACTGTGGGAAGCTGAAAAACTTCAAAAAGCCGATTTTTTCTACCTTGATGAAAAAAAAGCTGCTCATCTCATCTTTTCGGAATACAAGCTCACTGAAAAAATTTCATCTAAACACGTGAAGTACAATCCGCAGAAACAAAACTGGGAAATTGTCTATCAAACTCAGGGCGGAGATATTTTTGAAAAAATCTTTTACCGCTTCGGAAATCTGTTTTATCTGCAAAAGGGGTCTAACGGCAGAATGTTAATACTTTCCTTAAACGGCGGAGCTGACAGAAGGATAGTTTATGGAGGACAGGAAGAAATTAATTATGCCTTTATGCTTGGAAACAACGATATTTTTATGAGTAAAGGGGGAGAGACTCAATACAGTGATGATTTTGGGAAATCATGGAAGAAAACCGCGGATTTTGAATTGAACGAAAATAATTTTTCAGCGGATGATGATAATAGCATAGCAGCCTGCCCCGAAGAAAAAAGAGGCATTATCTTTTCTGACAGTAAAGGTGCAGGGTGGAGCATTATTAACCGCTGTATTGCAAATGACAACCTGAGCGCCGTCGCTGTTTATAAAGACATTATTTATGCCGGCTTTAAAAACATGGACGGCATTTTCAAGTCTGAAGACGGCGGAATTTCATGGCAGAGCTCGCTTCCAAAAACATTCGGCGAAGAGATAAAGAGCGATATATCAGTCCAGTTTTTCAAATCTTACGACAATCCGGGATTTTTTGCCGGCACGAACCGGGGATTATACAAATACGATGAAAAGGATATGGTTTGGAAAAACATCAGGAAGGATTATCACAAATATATCTCATTGGATAAAGATTCAAAAGGATACATTTATGCTTTGCTTGAAGATGCCAAAATGAACAAACTTTTCTACAGTATGGACAATGGAGCAAAATGGCAGGAAATAAATACTTGGTCTAACAATTTTGAAAAGATTTTCGTTGATAAGAAAGATATAATCTGGGCAGTACCCGTCGGAAAAAAAGGATTATATCAGGGTGAATCCGGCGGGAAGAGCTGGTATGAAGAATTTACCGAAGAAGATGCCGTCTTTAAAGACATAACAGAATCTGATGATGCTTTGTTTGCGGCTTCAGACAAGGGTGTTTACAAAATTAAGGACGGTAAAATTTCTCTTACGGGCAATAAAGACGCAGGACTGAAGAAGATAACATTTAAGAAAGATAAAGGATTGTATGCTTTCGGGAAAGACAAAGTGTCTCATTCTAAGTATGGCGCAAGCTGGATAGATGCCGACAACTCAGGCATTAATGCAGACATCAGCGATATGTTTATTGATATAGAAAGAATATTGATTTCTACGCAGTCGGGTCTATTGGCTGCGGCTGCCCCTTTTTCCGATATGTTCTGGTCAATACGTATCCATGATATAGACAGCATCAGGATACCCGGCAGACCTTTCAGAGTTTGGAAACATATTCATTATGGATTTCCTCAGGAATATCTTGGCGAATATTATACAAGCAGCGAGGGTGCTTTTGCTCTCAGGAAAAGTGATATTGAACGGGGGCATTTTCTGAGGATATATCTGGATGAGTACCTGCATGAGGAACCCGCTGCCAAACCGGGACATTCAGCCGTTGACAATGTTATGTACAAAGTTTCTTTGAATAATCTTGATTTTCGCAAATCTATTCCCTTCTATCATATTTACTATGAAGACAGACCTCAGGATATTTATATGATTTCAGGAACTTACGAGTATAATTTGATTGTATCCGTCGAGTGGGATGCCAAAAGGGAAGTGCTTGAGGCTATAGAGGACTGGTTCAAAGATGCATCGAACTATCTTTTTGATGTAACCGACGGACATCTTTTTTTCAACAAAGTGGTCGTTTACGATAATAAACAGCACTGGGACGACTGTGACATTAGATTTTATGCAAACAACACACAATGGCCCTGCGCCCGGGTAAACGGTATTTTTGATCCTGATGAAGGTCATGTTCATCTTCCGAGAAGATTTTTTGACAGCAAAGCAAATACCATTTACATTTTATCTGAAGATGACTGGTACCTCCGAGATGCTCCGGAAAATCCCAGAATGATAGGGCATGAGCTGGGACATTACATGATGGGATTCAAAGACGAATATGAAGATGATGAGGGGAATTCAGTGTTCAGGCATTACAATTTCGGCTTTATGGACTGCGACAGAAGCTATTGCGACAATTGGAGCAGCGAAATGTCCACCCCCGACCGCTATCCCGATAACTCATATAAAATAACCGAGCAATGGTCGGTAAACGGAATGGACTGCTGGTCGCAGTGGAATCAGGAGCGGGAAGGAACTTACGAGGGGATACCCTGCCCCATAAGAACTCCCGAAGAAGACGGCAGAAGTGCTCCCGAAAGGGGACCCGGAGACGGAAGATCATCAAGAGGATACGGTTTTGAAGTTGACCATCTTCTCGATTTTGAAATTCACGATTTTATTGATGATGTTGAAACGGGTGATTTAGACCTTACAATTTATAGTGAATCAGGCTCTCTCGCACACAGAGCAATGGTCTCTCATGTAAAAATGATTAGCGACAGCGAAGCTCTTTTCAAGGATCAGGGTAAAACAAGAGAAGACGGCAAAATAAAAGTGGTCGGCGCTGCCATCGGCGATGTAATATGGGTTTTATACCAGAACCCATGGACGGGTGAAGATGAATTTTCAACCCTTTACATTGATGCTGTAAGTAAAATGAAAAAAGATAATCAAATTTTAGAGAAGAAACAGACATTGAAAAAAGTTGCCGGGGAATTCGGAATAGTGCCCCAGTGGGATATTCAGGCAGACGGCTCCCTGATCATTGATTTTTATATGGAGAATATGTACCCCGGCGGCGGAACTCTTACTTCTGTCTTGGAAAAATCTTCCTTTGACATAAAAATGGCTGCCCAAAAGGAAAACTATTATACCGCCGAGGTGAATAAAAATTATATGGATGAAGGAAAAATGTTCATCAGCGCAAAAGACAACGAGGAGAACGAGTTTAAAGTTCCGTTTGATTACGGATTTTATCCGAAGCAGCAGAAAATATTTGAAAACAGCGGTTTATGCACTCTTTACATAAGCAGTGAAAATAAAGTGATTGACAAATTCGGTATTGCATCATCCCAATTTTCGACAATTCCCGAAGGTTTCAACGATGGTTTTCTGAAAGTCAGCCCTTTATATTCCATTTCTGCATTCCCGCTTTCTATGAACGGTTTAACCGGAAAAAATATCATCAAGATTAAATATGACGATATCATACCTGATGATAAAAATGAAGAAAATATATGTGTTTTTATGTGGAATACCGGTAAAAGAGCATGGGAAAATTTAGGCGGCAGGGTAGATACTGCGGGAAACTACGTAAGCACTATTATGAACGGACTCGGAAGTTACCTTGCAGTGCTGGACGGAGAGGTTTCAGGAATAAACCAATTTTTCGACAGTAATATTAAATTTGAGATGTATCCCAATCCGGCAGAAAACATAGTTTCTATGCAGTATTATCTGCCCTCTCCGGGCGAAATAACTTTAGAGTTGTTTAATACTATTGGTAATAAAGTTTCAACTTTATTGGAAAATCATTACTCCAAAGCCGGATTCAATACTTTTCAGACAGATTTATCCCATTTGTCCGACGGAGTTTACATAGCAGTTCTGAAAACAAAAAGCGGCAGTTTAAGTAAAAAACTTATAATAGCAGGCTATTAACGATTTGTTTCTTTTCGGCAGGCTGTTTTTCACTATTTTTTTACGAATTTTGCAGAATAATTGTTTATTTTTTATTTGTGAAAAGTTTGTAAAGCAGTAGCAACGGATTTTTCCTTAAGAAATGTATATCCGTCTTTGATAAAAGAAAGTAATCTCAGAAATTTTGCTGCAGCTTCGGCATTTAGACTTAAAATTCAGACAAAACATCCATGATTCGGGAAAATCACTCAAAGGGATGATTATTCGTAGATGGACTCCACTTTTAAAGTGGAGTCCATCTAAAAACCCAGAGTTTTGAAAGAAAAGTACATTCCCAAATCGGAGTTTGTGAATGAGATGCAAAAAGAAATCATGGATGTCATTCTGAACTTGTTTCAGAATCTCACGTATAAGGAACACACCCTTTAATCCCCTCTTGGGGAGGGGATGCACAGTATGGAGGAAAAAGATGTTGGACATCTTTAATGTAGCGAACCTGCGTGTTCGCCCATAGAACTGCGTGTTCTTTTTCAGGGCAGACACGCAGGTCTGCCCCTACGTTGTTCTGTTTGGCATGTAGTGGCGAACCTTCGTGTTCACCCATTGAACTCTCTCCCTAAAAAAATTTGCATATTGTGCTGAAAAAAGCTATTTTTGTTCAAAATAATGGAAAACGCTGTTTCGTGAAAACATCGTTATCATTCACATCTAAAAGAGGAGCAGGTTATGTTAGATGCAGAAATGCTCGCCCGAATACAATTTGCCGTAACCATAGGCTTTCATTACATTTACCCGCCAATGAGCATCGGGCTCGGCATAATAATGGTAATAATGGAAGGCATGTATATGGTAACTAAAAATAAACTCTACGAAACAATGACCAAATTCTGGGTAAAGGTCTTTGCACTCACTTTTGCCGTAGGAGTGGCATCAGGCATAGTGATGGAATTTGAGTTCGGCACGAACTGGTCGGTATATTCCCGCTATGTGGGTGACGTTTTCGGCAGCGCGCTTGCCGCAGAAGGAATATTCGCCTTTTTCCTTGAGTCCGGATTTCTTGCCATTCTGGTTTTCGGCTGGGATAAAGTAAAGCCCGGAATGCACTTTTTCGCGACTATTATGGTTACTTTCGGAGCGCATCTCAGCGCAGTGTGGATAATTGTTGCAAACTCTTGGCAGCAGACCCCCGCCGGTCATCACATTGTTGGCGAAGGCTTGATGCAAAGGGCAGAAATACTGGATTTCTGGGAAGTTGTTTTTAATCCTTCCACTATGGAGAGACTTACGCACACTCTTTCAGGCTGCTGGCTTGCAGGAGGCTTTCTGGTTCTCAGCGTAAGCGCCTACTATCTTTTGAAAAACAAACACCTCGATTTTGCAAAACAGTCATTGAAGATTGCTTTGATAATTGTTGCTTTTGCTTCGCTGTCGCAGCTTACAACAGGCCATGCAGGCGCAGTGCAGGTAGCCGAAACACAGCCTGCAAAACTTGCCGCTTTTGAAGCGCACTATGACTCAAGCGGAGTAGGAGACATGTATTTATGGGGATGGGTAGATGAAGAAAAGCAGGAAGTAATAGGAGGTCTAAAAATCCCCGGGATGCTGAGCTTTTTAACCCACTGGGACTGGGAAGCTCCAATAACGGGATTGAATGCTTTTCCCGAAGACGAAAGGCCGCCTGTAAACGTAGTTTTTCAAACTTATCACATAATGGTGGCAATCGGGATGGCAATCATTGCAATAGCTTTTCTGGGTATTCTGCTCTGGATTACGGGAAAACTTTTCAAGGCTAAATGGTACTGGGTAATTCTTATTTTTTCTATACTGCTTCCTCATGCCGCAAACCAGCTCGGCTGGGCTTCTGCGGAAATAGGCAGGCAGCCCTGGATAGTTTACGGCTTGCTTAGAACGAGCGACGCTGTTTCAAAATCCGTTACTTATGGAGAAGTTCTATTCTCCCTGATACTTTTTACACTGATATACCTGCTGCTTCTTTTTCTGTTTTTATTTTTGCTCGATAGGAAAATCAAGCACGGACCTGACGCAGTTGAAGAAATACAATCGGAATATACCAGTCAAAAAACCATTTTGGGAAATCAATAAAAGGGAGGAGCCATGTTTGGAATAGATTTAAATATTACCTGGTTTATATTAGTAGGGGTGCTTCTAACGGGTTATGCCATCTTAGACGGTTTTGATTTGGGCGTAGGATCCCTGCACCTTCTGATAAAAGGCGATAAAAACAGACGTATTTTTTTAAACTCGATAGGTCCTGTTTGGGACGGAAATGAAGTTTGGCTTGTAACGGGCGGCGGAGCGCTTTTTGCGGCATTTCCACACGTTTATGCCACAGTCTTTTCGGGGTTTTACACAGCTTTTATATTACTTTTGTTCGTACTGATTTTCCGGGCAGTTTCGATTGAATTCCGCAGCAAGAGAGACTCTCAGAAATGGCGCAATGCCTGGGATATAGCTTTCAGCGTTTCAAGCATTGTAATAGCTTTGCTTATGGGTGTAGCTTTAGGAAATATAATTTTAGGAATACCCATCAGCGCCGACTTAGA
This sequence comes from uncultured Hyphomicrobiales bacterium, assembly GCA_964577665.1. Lineage (GTDB taxonomy): Bacteria > Bacteroidota > Ignavibacteria > Kapaibacteriales > UBA2268 > CAYVTD01. The sequence goes on along the minus strand of CAZOBD010000004.1, from coordinate 35,283 downwards.
AGCTTACATAGGCTTGTGGGACCTTATCAATCCCTATTCACTTCTGGTGGGCATAACAACTGTTGCTCTTTTTATGATGCACGGCGCAATATACCTTGTTATGAAAACCGAAGGCGATATACAGCAGACAGTAAAAGGCTGGGTAAACAATACAATAATATTTTTTGTGATATGTTACGTAGCAGTTACAATGGCAACTCTCCTATACGTGCCTCACATGACAGAGCATTTCCGCGATTTCCCGGCTATATTTTTCATAGCTTTGCTGAACATGCTTGCAATAGCCAACATACCGAGGGAAATACATCATGAGCGCTATTTCAGGGCATTCTTAAGCTCTTGTGCAAGCATACTGTTTCTGCTTGCAATTTTTGCAATAGGAATGTTCCCAAATATTGTGCTTTCAAGTCCAAATCCCGAGCATAGTCTGAATGTTTACAATGCTGCCTCTTCGCAGAGAACTCTTAACATCATGCTGATCATAGCAATAATAGGTATGCCCTTCGTTCTGGCATATACCATAAGCATTTACTGGATTTTCCGAGGCAAAGTAAAACTTGATGCTATGAGCTATTGAGAGAAGTTGTGCTTAATGATGATATATTAATATCATAAGCTCTATTAAAATGCCGAATATTGTAATATTTACGCTAACAATTAATGAATATGAGTGTATCTGGTTAAGGGCAGCGTTTATATTTTGACATTCAGCGGGAAAATGAACATGAAACTAATTTTCATTTCAGTATTGTTTTTACTTTTCTTTCATGACATTAAAGCACAAAAACTGATATTTAATGAAGATTTTGAGTCGGCAGATACCTTGTCTCCAATTTATCTTACAATAAACAACGACGGGCATAATTCGGTACTTGAGTATTTTAAGGGCAGTGAAGAGGCATGGGTTGTCGGAGAGATTCCTCACGAACCAAATAACAATTTTGTGATTACTTCTTCCAAATATGAAGTTGAAAAGCAGGCTGATGACTGGCTGATATCTCCGAAGATAGAGCTTACTCAAAATAATTACATTCTCTGGCGGGCAGGAAATTCGAGCAATAAAGAAGATAATTGGGAAAAATATCAATTTTTGGTTTCAAACAATGGCGCCGATATAGAATGTGATTTCGAGATGCTTTACGAAAGTATCCCCCCTTGTAACTTCGAATATCCAAAGATAGATCTTAGTATTTATGCAGGCGAAGAAATACATTTTGCATTTAGAGGAGTGGGCAGGGACGGATGGATGCTGTTTCTGGATGATATTGAGATAGTCGAGCTGCATCAAAATGATATTTCCCTTGATGATGTCAATCTGCCGGCTTTTCTGACTCCGGGAGATTATACCGCTCAGATAGAAATTAGTAATTTTGGCATTGATAAGCTGAATCAATTCAATATCAGTTGGCGGATTAATGATGAACAGCAGATATATTCTCATGTAATAAGCGGTCTTGAGGTTGAAACTTTCGGCAGGTTAAGAATAGATTTACCTGAAAAAATAAATTTTGCCGAAAAAGGATTATATAATATTTCTTTCTGGGTAAGCGATCCTAACGGGAATGCCGACGAATATAACGATAATGACACAATTTCTTTGAATATTACTGTAACGGAAAGCGGCTCGGGATTAAAACACCAAACAGCCGAATCAGCAATGATTGTTTTTCCAAATCCTGCTGAGGATGAATTAAGTTTCAAATTGCCTGCTTTTTTTGAAAAAACTTGTTCTGTTAAAATAATAAATCATTTAGGAGAAACGCTTTACATCAAAAAACATGATGCGGGTTACAAGCAGGATAATATTAAATTGGATATAACGAATCTACCCTCAGGATTATATTATTTATGTGTTTCCTGTAAGAGATTTATTGTCAGGGAAAGTTTTATTATTATCCGATAGATATTTCTGTATCATCTCTATGATTCAAGTGATTCAATCTGCTGAATTTCTTTACTTTGCTGGGCGCGCCGGAGTTCTTTTGCTAAATCTATGTCTTCGATTGCTCTTGCAAGTATTTCACCAAAAAAGGATTTGTTGCTGCTTAGAATTTCTGAAAGTGATTCTTTAACAATCTCTTTGATTTTTTCTTCGGGAATGGGTAATTCGCTCATAAAAATTCCATTTTTTATTAAATAAACGCAAAAAGCAACGTAATTATTTTTTATTCAGACAATATAGCAAAAAAATAGCTGCCTGCCAAAAGAAGGAGAAAACAGCGTTATTGAAAGTTTTCAGGGCAGACAAGCCGGTCTGCCCCTACGTTGTTCTGTATGGGCGAACCTATGTGTTCGCCCATATTAGGCAGACTCAATAAAAATAATTTTGTTATATTTGCCTGTGTAGTATTTATTAAAAAATTAAATTTGAGAAATCATTTGGTAAAATGAAGGTTGATCCATATATAATAATAATTGCATTGTGTGTAATGGTCGGTTTGTCTTATTTTTATGACAAGCTTTCACACAAGTTCAAGATACCCTCAGTCCTTTTTTTAATAGGTACAGGCATTGCAGTCAATTATTTCTTTATGGATAATACTCAGTTTTACGAAGACACTATATTTCGGATACTTGAGTTACTTGGCATTATAGGGCTGATAATGATAGTGCTCGAGGCGGCGGTAGATTTGGAGCTTAACCGGGAAAAGATGCCGATAATCGGGTTGTCTTCATTCATGGCACTAGCTGTGCTTTTGATTACGTCGGTTATTATTGCCCTGCCGATAATGTATTTTCTGAAAGAACCCTTTTTTACATCTCTTGTTTATGCAATCCCAATGTCGGTAATCAGCAGCGCTGTGGTAATCCCCAGCATTAAGAACCTGTCTCACAGAAAACAGGAATTTCTCATCTATGAGTCCACATTCTCGGATATTATCGGCATTATGTTTTTTAATTTTATAGTGCTTAATGAAGTGCCGGGAATGATTTCGCTGCAGGGCGTCTGGATGATAATAATCACCGTAGCAGTGTCTTTTGTTTTGTCTTATCTGCTTGTGTTTTTCTTCAGCAAGATAAAGTCAAAGGTAAAGCTCTTTATGATGATGGCGATGCTCGCGCTTCTTTATTCCGTTGCAAAAAAACTGCATTTGTCTTCTTTGCTGATAATTTTAATATTCGGTATTTTTCTTAATAACCCGAAGATTTTCTTTTTTGGAAATCTTTCGCAGCTGATAAGCTTTAAGGCAGTGGAAAACGTAACAAAAGATTTCAGGATTATTATCAATGAATCTGCTTTTGTTGTGAGGACATTTTTCTTTGTTACTTTCGGCATGTCAATAAAGCTTAAAAGTCTGATGGACCCAAATGTTTTTGGTATAGGTTTAATAATTATCTTAATACTTTACACTATAAGATACATTCATTACAAGATTTTCATTAAAAAAGACTGTTTTCCCGAAATTTTCCTTGCGCCGAGAGGTTTAATTACAATTCTGTTGTTTTATTCGATACCTGCGGCTTATCAGATGAAGCAGTTCAGCGAAGGAATATTATTTTTTGTGATATTATCCACTAATCTGATAATGATGATAGCCCTTCTGAGAACAAAAAACAGAAAGGAAATAAGGGCAGAATATAACGAATTGGAAATCCGCCGCGAACTTTTAGAAGAGATGCACGATGAAGAAGAAAGCGGACCTCACTGCAAAATAGATGACAACAATATCAATCCGACTACGAACAAAAAAGTGGAAAGATAAGTGGGTGCTTTCTTTCCTTTCTTTTTCAAACGCGGATTAGTAGAAAATCTTCTTTCTGCCCATTTTGCAAGTTTTACGAAAGGCAGACCTATGAGCAGATAAATACCCGCAACGAGCAGTCCCGTTCCAAAAAAGTCGTAATACGTAGCGGCAAGCTGATTGTACGTCTTTGTCAGCTCGACCATTGCAATTACCGACACAAGTGAAGAATCCTTCAAAAGGGAGATAAAATCGTTTGTAATAGGCGGGATAACAATTCTGACTGCCTGCGGAAGAATAATGTGGCGCAAAGCCTGAGCTTTGGTCATTCCTAATGAAATTGCGGCTTCCATCTGTCCCTTTGGCACCGCCATTAATCCGGCACGGTAGTTTTCAGCTTCGTAAGCGGCATAATTAAGACCTAGTCCTATGACTGCCGCTACAAATTCCGAAAGTTTTATTCCGAATCCGGGAAGAGCATAATATATGAAGAGAAGCTGAATCAAAAGAGGTGTACCGCGGATTACTTCCACAAATCCAGTTGCCAGCCACGCAAAAGGAGCGGGAGCATACATACGTACTATGGCAATAATAAGCCCGAGGAGTATGGCAAGTATCATTGCCAGTATTGACAGCTCCAATGTAACTATTGCCGCTTCGCCGAGACGCGGCAGAAAACTTATATACAGCTTCAGCATGTAGTCGAAGTCGCGTTTAACTCCCATCGACTCTATGAAATACTGGTATTTCTCAGGCTTTATGTTTGTTTCTGTTTTGTCATTAAAATACAGCGCCATCATGTAATTCCACAGATTCCACTGCTCGTATATTTCGCGGAGTCTGCCGGAATCTCTCATGGACAGTATTGCCGAATTGATTTTGTTCAGCAGGAGAGTATCGTTTTTGCGGGTAACAACCCCGTAAGAAACTTCTCCGATAGGCTGTCCGACAAGTTTCATTTTCGGGTCGGGTTCGGCGTAATAAAGAGCAATCGGAGCATCTACAAGCACAGCGTCAAGCCTGCCGTTTTTCATATCGGTGAAAGCATTTACTTCGCCTTCGTAACTCTTTACTTTTATGCCGCCTTTTGCAATTAAAATTCTTTCGGCAAGTGAGTTTTTCAGAGCGCCGACTGTTTTACCCACACAGTCTGAAAGAGTGTTAATATCGTTGGTTTCGTTCATCACAACGATCTGCTCGTAAGTAATGTAGTAAGGTATGGAAAAATTGACTACCTGTTTTCGGTCTTCGGTAATTTCCAAACCGTTTATGGCTGCGTCATAGTCCATACGTCCTAAGCCGGGAATAAGCCCGTCCCATTGATTCTGAACGAAAACAGGCTTTTTGCCGAGTTCTTCGGCTATGGCATTTGCAATGTCAACTTCAAATCCCATAAGAGGTCCGGCAGGATTCCTCGGGTCTTTGAAGATATAAGGGGCGTTTCCTTCAGCATCGGCTGCCCATCGGAATTCATTGTCATTTTTTGAAAAAAGACTGCCTGCATACAAAAACAGCAGAAAGGCAGCCATCGCTGCAGCAGTGTAAATATTTTTTAAATATCTCATCTCGATTCCCGGAAAATATGCAAGTATTCACGAGTTCGTTCTAATTTCGGATTATTAAATATCTCGTCGGGGGTGCCTTCTTCCAAAATAATACCCTCGTCCATGAAAGCAACTTTGTCGGAAGCTTCTCTTGCAAAGTGCATGGCATGAGTAACTACAATCTGGGTCATGCCTTCTTTATGAAGGTTTTCCATAACTTCCAGAACTTCCTGCACCAGTTCGGGGTCGAGTGCGGAAGTAGGCTCGTCGTAAAGCATTACCTGAGGGGACATGGCAAGGGCGCGGGCTATTGCTACTCTCTGAGCCTGTCCGCCGGAAAGTTCCGACGGAAAACGTTCGACAAAATCAGACAGACCGACTTTTTCAAGCAATTCTACAGCCTTGCTTTTTGCTCTGTGTCTGCTCTCTTTTTTAACAATCATCGGTGCCGAAATTACATTTTCTAACACGGTTTTGTTTGGAAACAGGTTCAGATTCTGAAAGAGCATTCCTACTCTTGTGCGTAAAGTATGTGCCTTCAGCAGAAAATCTTCGTCAAGTCCGTCAGCGCCGTCCTTCTTTTTTTGATCCTGCACTGGCATACCGACCATCTTTCTCAGGTCGCCTGCTTTTTTCAGAAACTTTTTATCAAATCTTTCCTTGGGGTTCTGCCTTGTAAGAGTGATGCCTGCTATCCTTACGGTGCCTTCGTCGAAAAGCTCGAGGCAGTTAAGACAGCGCAGAAAAGTAGTCTTCCCGCAGCCGGAACCACCTATGATTGAAACAAGTTCGCCTTTTTGAACAGTAAGGTCAACTCCCTTTAAGATATGCTCGTCGCCGTAATATTTATGCAATCCTTTGACCGTTATTATATTTTCTTTTGGTTCTTTCATACCTAACGCCGATATTCGCTAAACTGTTTCTTTACAATTTAATAATTTGCACACAAACAAAATAATATTTCTGTTAGTTTTTTCTGAAAAATTTATTTTGGAAAAATTATGTAGTAAAAATAACTACAAAGTGTATGGGAAATTTCTACAAAAAAATCATACAAACCGTTATTGGCGCTGAAAAAATATATTTTTATATTGTGTTTAGAAATTTTCACAAAGTACAAAACACATAAGTTTTGTATATTTGCACATTGAAAAAGGAAATCTAAGTCATAATTTATAAATTTTAAGGAGATTGAAACAAAAATGGCTAATTCACCCTATAGCGAAAAGTCCAAGAGTCAGAAACTTGGCCCGCAGCAGATAATCATTGCAATTGTAATGGTTGTGGTCTTATTTGTGGTCTTCCAATTGAAGGTAATTCCCGCCGGCATAGCCGGTTTCGTTGTTCCTTTGTTCCAGCCTTCAGGCGAGCAGCTTACGAAAATAGGTTTCGTTGAGTTTGAGGGTCTGGTATGGGCTTCGGTATCAAAGGACAAAGAAAACCTTTATCAGGGCAGAGACGTTGAAATCAAAAAAGAGTATATTAACGGCGACTTTATCTTCGACTTTTCTTTTGAAGAAAGAACCGAACCAAAACACGGTTATGTCAAGGGCGCCCAGGAGTTTTATGCAAAGTCGGAAGTGCTCGGCGAGCATGCTATTATTTTGGAGCCATGGGTAGGGCTATGGTGGCTTGCGCTTGTGCTGGCAGTTTTTGTTACAGCTCTGGTTACGATGATTCTGCCTACCAGCATAGGTTTTATGTCCGTGCTGTTCGACAAGCAGATAGACCATACCAAGGTTAAAATCAGGCTGCAGACAGGCTTTACGGATACCATTGTCGAACTTCTTACCATGCCCGACGACAAACTAAGAGAAAAAGATCCCATGGATGTAGAAAGATACTTCCGTACTGTTTGGGACAGAACAGGCTCGGATGAATCTGCCTCTTCCCGTCAGGCAATTACTTTTGATGATCTTTATGACGAAAATGTAGATTTGGTTGCGTTTCGAAACAGAGCGCTTTACAATAGAATACAGGAGTTCTTCTCTGACTTCGTGCTTAAAGAAATCGAAGATACAAAATCCAGCCTTCTCTGGAGAAGAAATCATTTACTCATCTTTGCAGGCTTGAGAATATACATGGCGCATCACTTTACTGAAAAATATGCGAACAACGTAACAGGTCTGGCATACGGCGGCGCAGCTTTCCTTATCGTTGCTGTGGGTATCCGCGGGTTGAAGTTTATCCCGGCTTCGAAACCTTCTTTTATTCTTTTGGCTATTTTCCTTGAGTTTACTATGCTGGCACTGCTTGCCATTACTCTTATTTATACCGAAGAAGAGGAGCGCATGGACAAGATGCTCAAGAAGATGGAAGATGCAAACCGCAGCCAGCTCGAGGCTCTGCGCGGCCAGCAGCATGACATTCATCTGCTCGTTACGGCTTTGGTCGGACAGGCTTCCGAAATAGTACGCAAAAGAATTGAAGACGCAGTTACAGAATTTATTTCTAACACTGAAAATCTTGAAAGTGTGGTCGGAGAGCAGCTGGCAGAGAAAATTATTATCTCTCTGAAGGAATCAATGGATGTTAAAGCAAGACAGTCTCTCCGCAGCTAAGAATTTCATCTGAATAAACGCGGGTTCTAAAAACTGTCATTCCTGCGAATGCAGGAATGACAGTTTAGCAATATTTAGAACTCCCCTAAACTGATAGTTAGAAAGCCGCATTCTTTGCTGAGTGCGGCTTTTGTTCGTATGTATCAGATTATATTATTTTGATTTTAAAAAAATATTAACTATTTTATAAGATAATTGAAAAATTAAAAATTAATGCTACCTCCCTTACTTGTAAGGGAGGGACGGGGAGGGGTCGAAAAATGGCGAAAGTCCGCTATTACAAGTTTAGAAATGATACAATAGACATCTACAAAAAAATACCTCCCGAAGTGCCGGGAAAGGGAAGGGAGCGTATTGACAATTATGCCCTTATGTCCCTCCGAAAAAAAAATCTTTTTTACTCGAAGCGCCACGCTTATCTTGAGGCTCTTATTAAGGAATTCAACAAAAAAATGCGGACAAAATCTCCTGAACAGCTTGTAGAAATCATTAGAATGTGGCTTTCTCCGCTTAGCAATCCGGGCTCGCAGCCCGAGTATAAATATTTCGTTGAGAAGTAAAATAAACAGATAAATTCAAATAAATCCTGAGATGTTTTTGCGTTTCATGTGTCTTATTAGTACGTGTGATATTAAGATATGAGATTTTGAGAAGTAATAAGTGCAAAGAAAAGTTAGAGTTATCTAGTCAGGGATTAAATAATTAACCGCTGATGCGGTAAGATATTCTTTTAAAACAATTTGCTACAAATATTTAACCGCTGACGCGGTATCATTGAAAATTGAATCATTGTTAAATTGATTGAAAATTGTAAATTGCAAAATTGAAAATTTATCCCGTGGAGGTTTATATGTTTACAAAAAAAAGTTTTCTGGTAAAGGTGGAGAAGGCAGCTCTGAAAACAAAATCAGAGCACAGCAATTCAAACACACTCTTATTTATAAGGGGGCTGGGGGGATCATCCCTTCTTCTGGCGGCGGCGCTTTTACTTCTTCTTTCTCTTCCTGCTTTTGCACAGGATGACCCCGATGTGGTGTGGGTAAAGGAATTAGGTGTGAAAATCAACTGCGTGAAATTTTCTCCCGACAGCAGGTATCTTGCGGTTGCGGCTGATTACAGGAATCCGAAGCTTTTCGATGTAGAAACAGGTGATTTGATTAGAGAATTTATTGGTGGAGGAACAAATACACTTGATTTTACTGATGACGGCTCTCTTTTAGCAAGCGCCGGATATAATGATTACATCAATATATATAGTGTGGAAACTGGAGATGAATTAAAAAAAATTGATCTGAATGAAGATTCAGTTTATGTTACTTCAATTGATATTTCACACAATGGTGAATTATTAGCGGCTGTTTTTAAAAGTGGAACAAATAGGTATTTAATAAAAATTTGGAATTTAATTTCAAATGAAATAATATATCAAAGCAATTATCAGTATATAAGTAAAGTTGTATTTTCACCTGATGATCAGCATTTCGTTATATGCCAAACCTACCCATATCCAGAATCAAAAACCAACTATATCTATGTATTTTCTACAAACCCAATGAAAAACGAAGGTATTCTCGGCTCACATGATTATGCTATCGCCGACATCTGTTTTTCCCACGACGGGAAATATCTGGCATCTGCAGCGGGAGATGTTAAGATTTGGGATTTTGAAAAAAGAGAATTAAAACAGACTATAACTAAAAAAGATACCGGCTTTGGATCGATTGCATATTCTATGGATGACAATTTTCTTGTTATGGGTTTTTTATTTTATAGAGATGTTTTTATATATGATATAAATAATACTGAATATGTTTATCATCTTAATTCTGTAAAAGGTACACCACTATCGTTAGATGTTTCATCAGATAATCAATATATTGGTTCCGGTTATGGATATAGAGTATTATTATTAAATGCAAAATGGGTACCAAGTATTATTGAGGAACCTTTTAATGAAAACAACAGCATTATTTATCCTAACCCAATAACAAATGAAGCTGTTATAAGTTTCAACCTTCCACATAACGGCATAACTAATATTGATTTAAATAATATCAACGGTCAATTAGTTAAAAAAGTATTTGAGGGGTATCTTGAAGCAGGTTTAAATACAATGAACATAAATGCAGACGGATTATCATCAGGCACTTACTTCTGTAATATTTCTTGCAGCGATTTTTTTAAAACAATTAAAATTATTGTGAAGAGATAAGAGCCTTCTTCCGAAAATAAAAAAAATTATATTGCCATGGATTGTTTGATAAACAGATAGAATTGAATGATAAACTAAGAGAATTGCTTGATAAAGGAAGAAAAATATATGATAAATAGACAGAATCGTTCAACTAAGCCCTTAGAAGCACAATTCTAACCGCCAGAAGCACAATTCTAACCGCCGGAAAAACAATTTATAATACCGGAAGTATAATGATTTATCTCAATTTGCTTAAAAGCCGTTTGTCAAAGGTCAGAACATCCTCGTTGAAAAGATAATTGCCCGCCAGAAGAAAACAATCTACTATGTCAAGAGCCTCATTCCTGAAGAAATTCACGGCAAGAATTTGCAAAGGTTCAGCAATAATGTCACGGGACTTAAGCAAGCCTTCTAAATTTAAAGCTATTTCTTCCCTTGTAACGTGATAAACAGTGGTAAGCACATAAACGACTTCTGCAATTACTTCATTGGGAATTTTAGTTTTCTGCTGTTTTATCCGTTCAAGGGCTGTTTCTTTTTGATCGGGTATGTCGTTCAAAAATATACGAAGTATGGCATTTGCATCAGCAAGCATATTTTTCCTTCACTGCATTTTTCCATGCATCTTTTTCTTTCTCAATCAGTTCAGGATTTGCATAATGGTTTAAAGCCCCGACAAAATCACTGATGCTTTTACCTTTTTCTTCGACAGGTCTGCTTATGATATTAAAATTTTCCTTATCTTTTAAAAACAACTTAAATTCTGAAATATCAAGCAGTAATGCAATAGGCTTGCCGCTTCTGTATAATACTTTGTTTATCTCTTTATACTCCGTCATAAAAATTCCTTATTTTGTAGCTTTAATAATTTTACGATTCTTTATGTTTTTTATTTTGTAACTATTTATCTTATTTTTTATTATATTTATAATTGGTGTGTTTTTTGAAAAAATAAAAGGAAAAACTATGTTTACAAAAAAAAGTTTTCTGGTAAAGGTGGAGAAGGCAGCTCTGAAAACAAAATCAGAGCACAGCAATTCAAACACACTCTTATTTATAAGGGGGCTGGGGGGATCATCCCTTCTTCTGGCGGCGGCGCTTTTACTTCTTCTTTCTCTTCCTGCTTTTGCACAGGATGACCCCGATGTGCTGTGGGTAAAGGAATTAGGTGTACAAATAAACCGCGTAAAGTTTTCTCCCGACAGCAGGTATCTTGCGGTTGCGGCTGATTACAGGAACCCGAAGCTTTTTGATGTTGAGACAGGAGACTCGATTAGAGAATTTGAGCAGCCAAATTATACCAATTGTGTTGACTTTAATTCTGACGGCAGCATTATTGCAGTTGCAGGAGGTAACTTCTACTATTATGACGGCAGCTATAAAAATAACTCTGCATATTTATTTGAAACGGAAACAGGTAAATTAGTTAAAACATTCACTATTGATGAAGATTCGGTTTCCTTTAAATCAATAGATATTTCACCGAGTAGCAAATACTTAGCTGTTGTTGCACGTATCGGGCAATTAAAATGTAAAATATGTATTTGGGATTTAGGAACTGATGAAATTGCATATCAATCAACCGATACGGAGTATGGAAAAATAAAATTCTCACCTGACGAGGAACACTTTGTTGTTAGCACATTTTATCAAAATGGTTCAAATAGCCCAATTCACATTTTTAATACAAACCCAATGAAATACGAAGGTATTCTCGGCACACACGATTACGCTATCAGGGACATCTGTTTTTCCCACGACGGAAAATATCTGGCATCTGCAGGTGGACCCGTAAAAATATGGGATTTTGAAAAAAGAGAATTAAAACAGACCATAACTAAAAAAGATACCTGCTTTAGATCGATTGCATATTCAATTGATGATAGATATTTAGTTATTGGTATTTCTGCTTATAGAGATGTATTTGTATATGACATATTAAATGAGATAATTACATATCAGTACAATAATATTATTACTTCAGCAAAGTCCTTAGATGTTTCAAAAAACAATAAATATATTGGAGCGGGTAAGTATGATATCTGCGCTGTTGTAAAAGCTCGATGGGAACCTAGTAGCATTAATGATGATTCTATTGTTGATAGTACTTTTTATCCCAATCCAACTAATGGAACAATTAATATTGAAGTTAACTGCAGTAGCACTAATCAATATTATGAAATAATCAATAACAATGGGACTATTTTATTGGAAGATTTAATAGACAGTAGTTCTTTAACAATTAATCTTTCCTTATACCCTAACGGCATTTACTTTATAAGACTTATATGTGGTGGCAATGTAACAACTTACAAAGTGGTGAAGGAGGGTTAAAGCAATGAAAAAGATGATGATTTTTGCAGTAGTTATTTTTTGCTGTGCTTATAATTTGAATGCCCAGGATATAGAACCTTCTTCTCTCACATTTACTTACTATGCGAATAGTTCAACATATACGGAACCGTTTGATTTGGATAAATTTCAGCAAACTGAGTTCATGTTAGGCTGGCAATGGTACCGCTTCCTTAGAATTACGAATGACCAATTACGAATTGAAGAGAATTTTATAATCCTTTAATTCCATAAATCATAAATCAGACAAAATTTTGAAACTTGAATCATTGTTAAATAGATGATGCTGTGAAATAGAGTTAATTTGAGAGAATAATATCAAAGAATTTTCACATTGTCCTTTTCAAAAGAAAGAACCTTTTCCTTGAAGAAGTCAGGAATATCTGCGGGGCGCTTTGTTTTGGGATTGAGATGCACTAGCACGGCAGATGCTTTCGTGAGCAAAGGTCCGTTTTTCAGGCGGATGATATTATCAAAGCGGATTGAGGATTTTTTCATAAGGGCAGTACGTGAGAGAACTTCGTATTCATCATTGAAAGTGCAGGGTGAGAAGTAATCTATCCGGGTATGGACTACCATGAGTGGCAGCTCAGTTAAAAAAGTTTCTGATGTAAGCTTGACGCCGAGATTCTGCAGGTATTCCACCCGCGCCCATTCAAGCCAGTAAAGATACTGTATGTTATGAGTAACTCCGAAAGAGTCAACTTCCGCGAATTTTACCCGCGAACTTACTATGTGCCTGAAAAGTTTTGTTTCTTCGTTTAGCTTTTTTAAAAGTTCTTTTTTTTCCATGCTATTTTTTCATAAGTTTTGAAACGGAATCTTTTATTACCTGAGCTGCTTTCAGCATGTCTTTCCGGGAAATTTGAAAATAAAAAACGCACCTGATAGAAAATTTTCCGACAGGAATTATCAGAACGCCTTTTCTTTTACATTCTTCAAAAAGTACTTCTGAAGAAAATTTTTCGGAATGGCTGAAAACAACAATATTAGTCTGAATAGTTTCCGGATTTATGTCAATATAATCTGATTCGGAGATAAGTTTTGAAAATTCTTTGGCTTGGCGGTGGTCTTCTTCCAAAAGTTTATAATGATTCTTGAAGGCGTAAAGTCCTGCCGCAGCTATAATGCCCGCCTGCCTCATTCCTCCTCCGAGAATTTTTCGGAACTTTAGCGCTTTTTTTATGTGTTCTTTACTGCCGGCAATCAAAGAGCCGACAGGAGCGCCCAGTGCTTTTGAAAGACATACCGAAAGCGTGTCGAAATGTTTTGCTATTTCATTCGGTTCAATATTCAATGCTGTGGCGGCATTCCATATTCTTGCTCCGTCGCAGTGATATTTTATACAGCGCTCATCGGCAATTTTTTTTAGTTCGATAATGTTTTCCATCGGAATAACTGCTCCGCTGTGCCTGTTGTGTGTATTTTCAATGCAGATAAGAGCTGTTCTCGGAAAATAGTAAATATCCGGTCTTACAGCTTTTCTGACGGAATCGGGGTTCATGGCGCCTTTGTCCGAGGGCAGTGTTCTGAGCAGAAGCCCGGAAAGCAGGGCGGGCGCACCTGTTTCGTAATAGAAAATGTGAGCCTCTTCTTCAATTATTACTTCATCGCCCGGCTGTGTGTGTATGTTTACGCAAATCTGATTGCCCATAGTGCCCGAAGGAACAAAAAGTGCGGCTTCTTTGCCTAAAAAGTCTGCTGCATATTCCTGGAGTTCATTCACGGAAGGGTCTTCTCCGAAAACGTCGTCGCCTACGGGAGCTTCAGACATAACGCGGCGCATTTCCCGAGTGGGCAGGGTCATAGTGTCGCTTCTCAAATCAATCATATCAGCGAATCCTTTCCTGTTGTATTTTGTCTTTTCATAATCTTTTTCAAATCAACTCCTTCCCTCGGAATGACACCATCCGTTGTATGAATGACGTCTTGAGGAATATTTACTCCCTGAAGTTTTCGTGAAAAAGTAGAATAAATGTATGCTTTTTTGACATAATAGAGCTTGCTTTCGGCGTTTGTAAGATTTGGATATTTTATTTTTATTATTTCCTGCATTTTCGTATCAAATTGTGCTGTATCCTGAAGGTTATAGAAGTGAATTACGACACCTACCGGAAGATTTTTCTTTTTAAAATCAATAGTATTTTCTTTTTCCAAAATATATTTTCCGAAACGCCGCATGCCGGTGGTGTCAAACTTTTCTGTTTCTACAAAAGCAAAATAAATTTTTCCCAGACTGCTGCTGTCGGTAAAGGAATTTACCGTGTGGAAGCCGGAAAATCCGTCCCCGCAGGAACTTAAAGCCAATATGCTTAGTATTAGTATAATGAATAAATAACTTTTCATAAATAGTCCAATATTTAAAAAAACAAAGATAAGGGAAAATTTGTAACTTTTTGCCTGTTTTTGTGTCTTTTAGGATTGTTGAAGTTATATGTATTAAAAAAGAGTTTTAAAAAATAAAATTTGTTGAAATTCTTTAATAATTAAAAAGATTTATTGTTCATTTAATGAGATTTAGCGATGCACATTGTTACGACAGCGAGAGGATTTATTATCTCAGTTATTTTTATTGTATTTTCAGCGCAGGCATTTCCTCAGCAGTTCCTGTATAATGCAGATAAGTATGATTTTAATAATGATAAGATTATTAGCTTCCGTGAATCCCAAGAAGCTTTTTATGATTACTGGGACGGCAGGGAAATAAAGAGCGGTCAGGGCTGGAAGCAGTTCAAGCGGTATGAATATTTTTGGGAGCAGCGCCTTTTCGGAAAAGATACTTTTCCTAATGCCGTGAAAATTTATAATGAAATGCAGTCTTTCGTTGAAAAGCAGCAAAACTTCGACTCTCCTCTTATGGAAGCAGAGTGGATTGAATTAGGCCCCTCGGTCGTACCAAAAAATCAGCTTTATTACGAATCATCAGGACTGGGAAGAGTAAGCTGTATTCGTTTTCATCCGACAGACGAAAACACTTTTTGGGTTGGTGCGGCAACCGGCGGTATATGGAAAACAACAGACTTCGGGCAGAGCTGGAAAACACATCCTTTTACGCAGTTTCTTTCAATTGGTATTTCCGATATAGCCGTTTTTCCGAAAAATCCGGATATTGTGTATGCCGCAACAGGCGATGTGAACTATTATTACGGCTCCGGAAACTACAGCATAGGAGTTATTAAATCCACAGACGGCGGCGGCAGCTGGGAAATAACTTCTTTGAACAAAAGTATGTCTCATCAGCATCTGGTAAGCAGGCTTCTTGTGCATCCCGACAACGGAGATGTGGTTATAGCGGCTGCAAGAGATGGCATTTACAAAACTACCGACGGCGGAGAAAACTGGTATTCGGTTTCATCCTCTTTTTTTGCACGCGATATGGAGTTTAAACCCGGCAATCCCGAAGTTATGTATGTTTCCACTTACAACAGGAACGGAAATATCTCTATTTTGAAAAGCACTGACACGGGTGAAAAGTGGAACATAGTGAAAAGTTTTTCAAATGCAAACAGAATAGTCCTTGAAGTAACCCCCGACGCTCCCGAAAATGTATATGCCCTTGTTTCCGAAGCATCATCAAACGGGTTCGGAGGTTTTTACGTTTCCGTAAACGAAGGAAAGGACTGGCAGCGTGTTTCATATTCACCGAATATTTTAGGCAGAGACGGAAACGGCGGCGATCAGGGCGGTCAAGGAAATTACGATTTAGCCGCTGCTGTAAACCCTTTTGATAAGGACGAAATCTATGCAGGAGGGATTAATCTCTGGAAATCTGTTAACGGAGGAAGCACATGGAAACTTAACGGACATTGGACAGGCTCTTACGGAGTAGATTACCTGCATGCCGATCAGCACGATTTAATCTTTAATCCACTGAACGGTTTTATCTTTGCAGGAAACGACGGAGGTATTTACTACTCAACCGATGAGGGGAAAAACTGGACGGACATTACAAACGGTATGTCTATCATGCAGTTTTACAGACTTGCATGTTCGGAAGAAGACTCTAAGGTCGTCTTCGGAGGCAGTCAGGACAACGGCACTCAAAAAAGAGACATTCCCGGCTGGTTCCACGTAAGAGGAGGCGACGGCATGGAATGTCTTGTTGATTATTCGGATAAAAATACTGTTTACTGCTCGCTTTACAACGGAGATATATACAAATCCAAAGATGGCGGCAATAATTTTTCTTCCTTTTTTAACAGTTCAGACGCCAATGAATATGGAAGCTGGGTTACACCTTATGTAATTGACCCGGAAAATCCCGGTATTATTCATATCGGATACAGAAATGTATGGAAAGTAAACGGAAGCAGGAATAATGCCGAGAAAATATCAAATTTCGGGAGCAGTTACTCGCTGAACGCTTTAGCAGTATCTTCAAAAAATCCTGATTATATTTACGCTTCTTCAAGAAGTACACTTTGGAGAACGACAAACGGGGGCGAAGAATGGGAAAATATTTATACAAGTTCTTCATATATAACATATATATCAGTTGACACCGAAGATCCGTCGCATATCTGGATTTCTCAATCAGGATATAATCCCGACGATAAAGTAATTGAAATAATTGATAAAAACCCTGTGAACATAACGGGCTCCTTGCCCAATGTACCCGTTAACTGTGTGATACATCAGAAAAACAGTCCCGGACGTGTTTTTATCGGTACGGACATCGGAGTTTTTTACAGGGATGAAGAGACAGGCGGATGGGTTTCCTTTAGTAAGGGACTGCCTAATGTGATCGTAAACGAACTGGAAATACATTATCCCAGCGGAAAACTCAGGGCGGCAACTTTCGGCAGAGGATTGTGGGAAACAAAGATAATAAACTGCGATATTGAAACGCCCGAGCTTACAATAAAAGGAGAATTGGAATTTTGCGAAGGAGACAGTGTTATTTTGCAGGCTCCCGACGGTTATTACCGCTATGAGTGGTCAACCGGTGAAACGGGCAGTTCCATTACCGTAAAAAAGTCAGGTACTTACAATCTTACGGTCTATGACCAGCAGGGCTGCAGGGCAAGATCAGAAGAAATAAAGGTACGCTCTAATTATGTTCCTGAGCTGGTTATTAATCCTATTGGTGATTATCCTGTATGTGTAGGCGACAGCGTAAAATTGATGGTAGGTTTCGGATTTAAAGATCTTACCTGGAACACGGGCTCCGGCGGCAGAATGATTTGGATAAAAGAACCGGGTATATACAGAATTTATGGATTTACAGCCGACGGATGCAGAGGAGAAAGCGAACCTTTTAGCGCTGAATTTTATCCTGTACCGGAAAAGCCCGTAATTTCACAATACCGTTCAACATTGACAGCTCCTCCTGCCGAAAAGCACATCTGGTATTCTGACGGAGAAGTCATTGAAGATGCTGAAGGCAGATATTTTAATGTAGAAGAATACGGTAATTACAGCGTGGAGATTTTCAATGAATACGGCTGTTCATCTATGTCGAACCCTTTTGATGTTATTTCATCAATAGAAGAAGAAGCTGAAGGAATAATTTTCAGCCTGACACCCAATCCAGCTTATGATTTGATTAGTCTAAGATACGAAAATAAATTTTACACAAATTCTTCGTTATTAATTACAATACGGGACGTACTCGGACAAACAAAATGGGAAAGGGAATTTACTCATAACATAGGTTTCATTTCAAGGGAAATCGACATATCATTGCTTTCAACCGGTATTTATTATATGACGGTTACAAACGAAAGCAGGCATTATGTTTTAAAATTTGTTAAAATTTAATTTTTTCTATCAAATATTTCACTGCATTTCGACTATCGCTCAATGCACCGCATTATCGGACTTTTTGCAGTAAAAAAGATTTTTATAAGAGGGTAATATCATGCATACGACGACAATTAAAAAATATTTATTAATTATTTTTTCACTTATCATTGCCGGAGGAACTGTACTTTCCGAGAAGAATATTTCCGACGAACTTCTTGAGAAAAACAACCGCCCGCTGAAAGAACTTGAAAAAATCGAAAAGCCTGATTTTTATCAGATCAGGGATGCTTTCTCTGTTCAGTGGGAAGGCTTACCCGATGAAATGAAACGGGGCTGGAAGCAGTTTAAGCGCTGGGAGTACTTTTGGGAATCAAGAGTTTTTCCAAACGGCACTATACCCGACGGCGGTGAAATTCTTAAAGAAGTAACTGAGTTTAAGAAAAATGAACTTATGTTATATGAAAAAAACGGTGATCAGCCTCTTGCAGCTAAGGACCTTGAGTGGAAACTTCTCGGTCCGGTTAATACGCCTGATGTTACGCCATCAGTAAGGCATCAAGGTATCGGCAGAGTAAATGTAATAAGATTTCATCCGGCAAATTTCAATGAACTATGGGCAGGAGCTGCTTCGGGAGGTGTATGGAAATCTACCGACGGAGGCAGCACCTGGTCGGTATTTCCATATACCAATTTTCTCTCCCTCGGCGTTTCTGATATTGCCATTGCAAAAACTAATCCGAATATTGTGTATGTAGCTACCGGTGATGCCGTAGGTTCTCTCAGCGTTACTTCGCCTTACTACAGCATAGGTCTTTTAAAAACTACTAACGGGGGAGCTGCTTGGGAGACCACAGGGCTTTCTTACGATTTTGAAAGCGGAAATCAGATAACACGTATCCTGGTTCATCCCCAAAATGAGAATATTGTTCTTGCGGCAACCGCAAAAGGAATATACCGCACAACTGACGGCGGGAAATTTTGGGATCAGGTATCACCCGGCGGATATTTTAAGGACATGGAGTTCCATCCCGGTGATCCGAATTATGTATATGCATCCACATTTTCATATACCGGAGGCACTGCCATATACCGCTCTTCCGATAACGGCAGAAACTGGGAGTTAATGAAGCAATTCAGCGACGTTATCAGGATTGCACTGGCTG
Source organism: uncultured Hyphomicrobiales bacterium (assembly GCA_964577665.1). Classification (GTDB taxonomy): domain Bacteria; phylum Bacteroidota; class Ignavibacteria; order Kapaibacteriales; family UBA2268; genus CAYVTD01. The sequence continues at coordinate 16,041 of CAZOBD010000004.1, read as the reverse complement.
TTACAAGAAAAAACTCAAATTATGTGTATGCTTTATGTTCCATAATAAACACCAAATCTTTTCATTCTGTTCAGATATCTACGGATATGGGAAAGACATGGCAGAAAGTTACAGATAATAGTACTCCTAATCTTCTCGGCAGATACAAAGGCACAGGCGGAGACGCTCAAACAGGGCAGGGCTGGTATGATCTCTGTCTCGCTGTTCACCCTAATAATACCAATACTATTCATACCGGAGGCATTAATATTTGGAAATCGGGTAATTTTGGTTATTCATGGGATATGAACGCACATTGGATTGGGTATTATGGCAAGCCTTATGTCCATGCTGATATTCACGATATGGAATACCAAAATAATTCTACTAAGCTTTTTGCAGCTCACGACGGCGGCATTGATTACACTACAAACGGCGGTTCGTCATGGCATTTTATCAGCGACGGAATGTCCATTACGCAGTTTTACTCAGTGGATATTTCACAAAGCGGAGATGATTACATTATTGCAGGTTCTCAGGATAACGGTACCAGCAGATATCAAAACGGAAAATGGACGCATGTTGGCGCAGGCGACGGCATGATGTGTGCCATTGATCCGTCTAACCCGAGGTACTGCTATTCTTCTAATCCATACGGCTCTTTTTATTTATCAACCAATTTCGGAAAAGACTTTGACGGACCCATTATATCCGTTTATCAAGTACAGGAAAACAGCGCATGGGTTACTCCCATTGCTATAGATCCAAACGACGGCAGAACAATATATGTTGGTTTTCAAAATATTTACAAGTCAACTAACAGGGGTGATTCCTGGAAAAAAACTACTAATCTGAATGGTACGGCTTTTCGCTATATTAAAGTAGCTCCATCGGATTCAAAAACGATTTACGCATGTACTTTAAGTGATTTGTACGTAACTTATGACGGCGGGGATACATGGAAGAAGATACAGACAGCGGCAGCAGGAATAAGTTCAATCGAAGTTGATCCTAATAATAATAAACGAGTCTGGATTACTTATTCTGGATTTGATCCGAATCATAAAGTTGTACGGTATGATGATGAAAACCCTGTTAATCTGAGCGGCAATATGCCGAATATACCTGTAAACACTATAGTTTATCAAAAAAATTCACCCGACAGGCTCTATATAGGTACTGATGTCGGTGTTTATTATTCCGATTACGGCTCCGGCTGGTGGGAGAGTTATGGCGCTGCTTTGCCTAACGTTATTGTTTCAGAGCTCAAAATTCAGGAAAATTCTGAAAAACTTATTGCAGGCACTTACGGCAGGGGAGTTTGGGAAATACCTCTTTTGGACTGCAATCTGCCCCAGCCCGAAGTAGAAGTAATCGGAGAAACGGAATTTTGCCGGGGAGACAGTGTAATTATCAGAGCAATGGGCGATTATGAAAATTATTTCTGGTCAACCGGCGAGACTTCAAAAGAAATCATTGTAAAAAAAGAAGGTGTTTATTCTTTGATAGTGGAAGACGAAAGCGGGTGTAATGCCAAGTCTCGAGGTGTTGCGGTAGAAGTGCTTTCAGTACCTGATTTAAAGATTTCCACTTCCGGCGAAGGCTGGCTCTGCGAAGGCGAAGAACTGACCTTAAGTGTTAATTTCGGCTTTACAAAATATGAATGGTCAAACGGAGGAGACTCACGTTCAATAAAAATAACAGAGCCCGGTAAATATACAGTTACCGCTTTTACTGCTGATAACTGCAAGGCTTATGACGAGATAACCGTTGAGCAGAAAGAAAAGCCGGAAAAACCTCCGCTGTGGCAGAAACAAGGCAGCCTTTTGGAAACGGTTAAAGCAGCAGGATACAGATGGTATTATGACGGAAAGCGAATTTTCGGGGCGGATGAAAGAACTTATGAGATTGACAAGCTTGGTAATTATACCGTAGAAATATTCAATGAGTGGGGATGCTCGGAGATGTCCAATCCTTACAATGTAGTCTCAAGCGTTGATGAAATCAGCCTAAAAGCATTGCCTTTCAAAATTTATCCCAATCCTTCAGAAGGTGTTTTCAATATTACTCCATTGAATCATTTAACGGGTGAATTACGAATAACAGTTAAGGATATGCTTGGCAGGCAGATTTTAGAGAAGCGCGTATCATCCGGTGCCGAAACTCGATTAGACCTCAGCGGAAAGCCTGACGGAGCTTACTTAGTAATTCTAAGCAGCGGCACCGATATTTTTTATGCAAAAATAATGAAAAAATAAATTTCTTTAAATGAAACAACCATGATTTGGGAAAATCACACAAGGGGATGATTATTTTTGGTAGATTTGCCATATATTGAAGGAAAAATCGTATTGTAAAAGAAAAACCGTAAGAGACCCCACCCAAGCCCTCCCCAAGGGGATGGTGAAAAATTTATTCGTAGATGGACTCCACTTTAAAAGTGGAGTCCATCTGAAACCCCATGCCTACTTATGAAGAAAGACTCGTATGGGGGATAGGTGACGGCAGCGGTATCGCGGCACATAAGCTTGACGGTTTTACTCTCTGGGGGCTTAACTGCTGGGAAAACTGGATGCCGCTGGCAAGAAGCGCAATGTATGCTCAGGGTATAAATGTCCATATAGCTGTCTGGCCCGGCAGTCTGGAAAATACTTATGACATTGCCCGCTTTATTGCAAAAGAGTCGCGGAGTTTTGTTATTTCTGCTTCTTCAATACTCTTTACAAAAAATATTTCAGACGAACTGCCTCATGCATCTTTGATAAAATCTAAAATGAAAAGTATGCCTGCCGGCGGCGGTTCCTGCATTGCTGCCCCTGATGGATCATGGATAATCGAACCTGTTTGTGAAAAAGAAGCATTTATCACGGCTGAACTGGATTTAAGCTCCGTCTTAAGAGAAAGACAAAATTTCGATCCTTCAGGACATTACTCTCGTCCAGATATTCTCAGTTTGAATATTAACTGCACAAGGCAGAGTGTGCTATATGAAACCCCCATGATTTAAGAAATCACACAAGGAGATGAATATTTGGAAAAAAAATGAAATCGATAGAAGAGATCCCCCAAACCCCCTTATAAATAAGGGGCTTCAATAATATTTCTCCTTCCTTTTCTTGTAAGGGAGTACCGGGGAGGGATCGAATATAAACAGATGAAACGCCCATGATTTTGGAAAATCACACAAGGAGTTGATTGTTTACGAGTTAATGCAAAACAGAGTTTTGAAAGAAAAGTACATTCCCAAATCGGAGTTTGGGAATGAGATGAAAAACCGTATGAGACCCCACCCCGGCTTTCCCCAAGGGGAGGGAGCAATATCATTGAATTCCCTCCCTTTGGGGAGGGTTAGGGTGGGGCATAAAATAAACAGATGAAAAAAAAATGGGACCGTAGTTAAATACAGCCCCATTTTTAAAGAGTAATACTTGACTTATTTTATTACAATTATCTTTTCTGTCTCGGTTTTGCCGTTTATGCTGACCAATACATTATATGATCCGGCGGAAATTTTTCTCAGGTCGAGATATTCCGTATAATTTCCGGGATTAAGGTGCATTGTTTTAGTGCAGGCAACTATTCTGCCGAAATTATCAACCACTTTTATTGATACCTGCGAAGATTTAGTTCCGGTTATATTATAACGGAGATTAAGAAAATTCTCAGCAGGATTCGGACTTGCAGAAACATTTGATGATGCATTCAAAGAGTTGTCTTCTACATCAACTACGCCGTTTATCCAGTTCAGGGCTTCTCTTACAATTATTTCTCTTCTGTTTTGATCAACGATAACATAAGGAGTAATACCTATTAGCACATGTTTGCTAGCTCCTTTATCAATTTTCACTCCGAAAACGGCATCTTCCCCTTTAATATCAAAAGTATCTCTCGTCTGAGTTTGTGAATTATAAATAACTCTTTTGCCGGTATTTGTGAAATGCAGTATTGGTGTTGTAGTTTGAGGATCGGTTATTTCAACTATAGAAATAAGCCATTGTATGAGGTTTCCTTCAAAATTCAACCCAAGAGAGCCTGTTATGGGGTCGCCGCTTACTCCCGACAGCCATACCCGCCAGGGAGAGCTTCCGTATCCCTGAGTGGAATAACCCAGATAATTCGTTCCGAAAAATCCGAGTGCATTTGCTCCGCTAAGATTGCCGATTATTCTGTTTCCTAAAATCAGCAGATTAACGTCATTGTTCATCTTATTAATAAGTGAGTTAATGTCATTTGTTGTAAGAGAATAATTTACGCCGGCGTCCCATACAATCGTTTCTGCATTACTCATAAGATTGCTTATAAATTCGTATTCTTCAGGATATATTTCGAGAAAATCGTAATATCCTGCATCCTGAATAAACTGCTTGATGGAATAAGATTCTTCGGCTTTATCTGCCACAAGGAAATTCTCTGCATCCGCTGAGATTACTTTCAGTCCGTCGGAATAGGAAAGCATAAGTTCAGTTTCCTTCTCTGCGGCATTCAGCTCTACGCTCATTTTACCGTATTCATTATCTGATGTAATGTAATAAGATATTTCACGGGATTCACCCGGTGCCAAAGTAAGAGGAGTAATGTCAGGATATTTTAGTCCGGCTTGCCATCCGGCAGCAGTTTCCGAAATTGCACTCAAGGTAATATCAAATGTGATTTCCATATCGGAAATATTTTCAAGGGCAGCAGTCTTTTCCACCGTGCTTCCGCTGAAAATTGCTTTTAATGGTTCATCGGTTGTAGTAAGTTTAGCATTAGGTTCTATTCCGGGAACTTCAATCCCGGTACCGGTATAAATATATTTGTTGTCCGCTCCTGTAACGAAAAATGCAAGCTGAAGCTCGCTTCCCAAGGGATCGACCCTGTCGGTAAGTTCGTAAGTGTATGTTTTTGTAACAAGGGAACCCTGCGAAGTCTCTGATATGACTTCGCCCCACTGTCCTGTAATCATGTCTCTCAAAATATGATTATGTACATAATCATCGCCGCCTTTACTGCCTCCCTGATAACCTACGAAGCCGTTTTCCAGAAGGACTACATTAAGTTTGTTGTTTTGGGAAACATCAGATGTGTAGTACAGCTCAACAGTGATTTCAAGTGTAGTAAGGGATTTTCTTTCAACTTTTGCTCCAATATTCACGGGAGAATTACCATCCGCCAGAATTACGTTAGAAGCAGCTTCCCATCCGCCTCTGCTTAGGGCAAGAGCTCCGGCTCGCTGCTGCTGATATTCTTCTCCTGAAAAAAGCTGTCTGTTGACCTGACCTGCCGGGTAACCGGCAAGATTAGACATCTGCACAAGCGCGTCGCCATAGGGTGTTCTGAAGTCAGGATGCCCGCTTCCGGGCTGCGGATTGGCATAACTGCCTGCATGAATATTAATCAGTACTACTCTGCCGGGATTATTGTCCTGTATTGCCTGACCTATTTCATGTCCGTAGGGACAAAAACCGCAGTAAATGCCCGTGAATTCTTCGAGCACTACGTTTCTCGGCTGTGGATCAGTGCTGACAATATCCTGAGAAAATGATGCGTTAAACGAGAAAAGAATGAAAACAGCAATGAAGGTAAATAATTTTTTCATAAGGAGTCCTCCGTTAACAAAAAATTAACATTTATAATATCCATATATAAGGAAAAATATTGGATTTTACAAGGAATTATTTTTTTTAAAATTTACGATAAAAGAAATACTTTAAAATATTAGTAAGGATTTTTAATAATCAACTGTTTTTCTTCTTTTTTTTCAGTTTTTTAAAAATTTTACAGTTCTTGCATCCCTTCATACAGCATTTATTCTTTTTCTTCATATTTAAGTCTATGGTTAAACTAATAATAATTATAGACGCTCTTAACTTTTAAATATTAGAAAAATCAGTTAGACTCGGAATCATCTCAGTAGAATATTCCAATGATTAAGATAATTTAAAATATTGTTTTATCTTTTTATTTTTTACTTTGCCCTTCAGATGTCCGACATCTGCCAGATGTTGGACATCTTTTTCCTCCAATTGTTAGGTCATTGCTCTCAAGAGGGGATGTTTTTTGATAATCAGATGTCCGACACCTCAAAGGTGTCTGACATCTTGCTTAAAAATAATCATCCCTTTGTGTGATTTTCCTAAATCATGGTTATTCCATATCCTTAAACATTGCTTCGGAATTTTCAGGAGCCTTTGTAAACAAGCTGACAATAATTGTAACGGCTGTACTTAGAAAAAATGCGGGTACCAGCTCATACATCAGTTCATTCAAAGACGGTATGTAATACCATATAATAACGGTAAAAGTACCTGTCAGCATACCGGCTGTTACTGCTGACAAGCTTGTCTTCTTCCAGAACAGTGCTAAAATGGAAACGGGGCCTATAGCAGCTCCAAGACCTGCCCAGGCAAATAAAACGAGCCAGAAAACCAGCTCTTGAGCAAGCATTCCAAGAATCAGCGCTGCTACTACCAGCACAGTTACCATCACTCTGCTTAGGATCATTAGAGTTTTTTCTGAAACTACTCTGCCTCTTTTGATAACCTTTTGATAAATATCCCTTACAATACTGGAAGCGGCTACCAGAAGCTGTGAATCGCATGTGGACATTATTGCAGCAAAAATTGAGGATATTATCATACCGAAAAGTATGGGATGAAGCTGGTTCTCGGCAAGAAGAGGATACAGGTTTTCGGGATCATTACCCGGCAGCAAAGCCGAATCAGGAAAATATGCTCTGCCTGCTATACCGATAAACAAAGCTCCGACAGCCATCAGCACATTCCAGATAGTACCTATATATGCTGATGCTTTCAGATGTTTTGAATTTTCTATGGACATATACCGGATTAAAATGTGAGGATTACCCGGCGAACCCAATCCGATACCGAGAAATCCGATAAGCGCCCCTCCCGAAAGTGCCAGAGGATCTAAGAATAATGTGTCCGTGCGGGCAAGCTCGGCTGTTATTAGCTCCCAGCCGCCGAAATTTACAATAGCTACAACCGGCAGGACTAAAAGAGCTATAATCATGAAAATTGCCTGCAGCATATCGGTAAGGCTGACTGCGAGGAATCCTCCTATTACGGTGTAAAACAAAACTATTCCGGCAGTTATTAAAACTCCTGCCGTATTGCTTAATCCGAAACTGGAAGCGAATGCCTTACCGCCGCCGACGAACTGCGCCGATACATAACTAACCATAAAGAGAACTATTACGGAAACCAATATTATGCGCAGAGAACCGGTTCTGTCATTAAACCTTTCTGCAAAGAAATCGGGGAGAGTTATGCAGTCTCTTTTTTCGGTAAAATTTCTCAGTCTGGGGGCGTAAAAAAAGAAAAGGAGAAACTCAGAGACAATATAGCCGGCGGCAGCCCATATTGCCGACATACCCCTAACGTAAGCCATTCCCGTAAAACCTAAAAGCAGCCACGCGCTGCGTCCTGATACTACCGCAGACAGGGCAACAACGTATCTGTTTAGCTTCCTTCCCCCGAGAAAAAAGTTTGCCATACCTTTGGAGGAAAATTTTGAAGAGAATATGCCTATGCCTACTATAATCAGCATATAGAGCAAGAAGGCTGTCAGCGTATAAGAGTTTACGTCTATGGTCAGGTCAGCGGTCTGTTCCATAAGAATTTTTATCGTTTATTAAAAATAATCTTTGCTAAAAAGATAATGAAATTTGGGTAATATTCAAAAAGCTTTAATGAATTCCATACCAATATTTCTTCTGAAGCCGCCTGCAGGTTGAAGATTTTCAAGGAGGTCAACTGCCTGCAGTTCTATTGTAAATCCTTCCGATATTGAAATTCTCCATGCAAGATTAAGCAGTCCCCTGTTTTTCATTAAGCTTTCGTCCATAATTGCAGATGCTGCATTATATTCCAGATTTAATGACATTGAAGAGCCTATAGAATGCTCAATTCCAAAATAGATATTCGGAAGACGGCTCGAGGGAACTCCTTCAATGGAATAATTAATACCGCCGTGAAGAGAAAACTCTCCCATTTGCCAGTTAAAAGTTTTGCTCAAAGCAAGAAAGATACCGGGAGACATTATTAAAAAGGATTCGTATTCTGAGAGATATTTTTCTCTGCCTTGAGTGTTTACACCTATCAGAACAGCCGGAAAATAAAGAGTTTCGTTAATAATTCTATAGCTTATCTGTATGCCCGGATATTTCTGAGTTTCTATTTCACCTGCTCCAACAAAGTTTGTGCCGCTGAAGCTTATTCCGAAATTAAAATCCCGGAACGGAGCGGCGCCTATTTGAAGCAGAAAACCGCCGCCGGAAAAATATTCTGAATACACAAGGAAATGACCTTTATCGATAACTCCCGCAGTCGGCATTTGCACTATATATCTTGATTCGTAGCATGAGCTGCCGCCTGATGAGCCTTTTCCTTGGGCAGTAAGAATATAACTGCTCGAAAAAGCAGAAAGAATGATGGTTATTATTAAAAGATTTTTCATTTTTAGATTTACTAAAATTAAATAAAAAAAATATTTTTATTTTTTAAAAATAATACCTTAAATTTCTTTTTCAAATTAAGAATAATTTAGAATTTATTTTGGTTTTCAATGAAAATAGTTCTGTTTATATTTGCTGTTATAATGATTATTGCAGGATGCAGATCTCAAAATGCCATCATTCTTCACAGCAGATACAAACCCGAGGTAAGCGTAAGCGACAAAGGCGATTCTTTGGTTTTTCACATTGTTAAAAATACTGCCCTAGGGAAAGAATCTTACGATTTCTATAAATCCATCTCAAATTTAATAGTTATCGTTTATGATTTTAGCAGAGATATAAAATCGGTCAAAGCAAAGCAAAGCGGATTTGTCAGATCGTACGGAATAAAAAAGGAAACAAAAAACAATGTTGAAATATTTACTGCCGATATAAAAATGCCAAAACCTGAAAATTGGGGTGAGGAAGGCTGCTTCTGCGATTTCATTTTTGAAGAGAGGGGTGAGAATAAAACTCCCAGATATTTCAGAGTTAATTGTTCAGAACTAAGTACAAATGAAATTTTTAATAAAGAGTTTCTTTTGCTTGAACCCGGTTTCAAAAAAATATCGGAAGATAAATATAAATTCACACTGAAAGCAACAAGGCTTAAAGAAAGAGAAAACGAATATATACCCGACTCGGAAACATTGAGAATTGAGCTTTACGGTGTATCAAAAATGGTTAGAAAACCACCGGTCTGGGATTCGTCGGAAGGCAAAAATTTTATGCAGATGGTAATGCCTGTGAAGCCCGAAAAAATTGGTGACACTTATACTTATGAACTGGTATGGGACGGCAGAGACCGCGATGGAAAAAAAATAAGCGAAGCAATTGCAGTATATATTATTCCTGCCAAACCGGAGGCTTATACAGTCACTAAATCAATTAATCTGGACAGAGAATGAACAACGATGAACTTTTGATGAAAAGAGCGCTTGAGCTGGCGCTGAAAGGTAGCGGGCAGGTTAATCCTAATCCGCGTGTTGGTGCAGTTTTGGTTAAGGACGGAGAGATTATCAGCGAAGGCTGGCACAAAGAATACGGCAAACCACATGCGGAAATTGAGGCAATAAATTCAGCGCCGGAATCAGAACTCGAAGGATCAGTATTGTATGTCAATCTCGAACCTTGCAACCATACCGGCAAGACTCCGCCGTGCACGGATGCAATTATTGAAAAGAAAATCTCCAAAGTTGTAATAGGGATGAGCGATCCTAATACAAAAGTTGAGGGAGGTGGCGCCAAAAGGCTTCGTGAAGCAGGTATCGAAGTAGTGGAAGGAGTTCTGGAAGATGAATCTAGATGGATTAACAGATTCTTCATAAAGCATATCACTACCGGTCTTCCTTATGTAATTTTGAAAACAGGGCAGACTATTGACGGAAATATTGCCACTGCACATGGTGAATCAAAATGGATTACCGGTGAAGAAAGCAGACGCAGAGGACATATTTTACGTGCCTCGGTTGATGCCATACTAGTTGGCAATCAGACTGTTTCATCTGATGACCCGAGCTTGACAACCCGCTATGTGGAAGGTCACTGTCCTAAAAGGCTGATTCTTGATACTCAGCTTTCCCTGCCCCTTACTTTAAAAGTCCTAAGTGATTTCGACAGATGCAATACTTATGTTTTTTGTTCAGAGGCAGCAGCTTCATCTAGAAAAGCAGGTGTCTTAAGCGTTGCCGGGGTTAATCTTGTGCCCTGCATACTTGATGAATCCGATAAACTGGAAATTAACGACGTAGTTTCTAAAATAGGAAATAGTCTGGGAATGTCTGCTCTTTTAGTCGAAGGGGGGGCGAAAGTTTTCTCCTCTTTTGCTCAAAGCGGTCTTGTGGATGAATTACATACTTTTATTGCTCCGAAACTATTTGGACAGGGGTATCACTCATTTCGGGCTCTGTCAGTCAATTCTATTGATTCAGCTCCTTCATTTGAGATTAAGGCGATTTCTCAAAGCGGCTCTGACATCCATATAGTTTCCGTCAGAAAGAATTCTGAATAAAAGTTTATTCTCCCGTAATCTGAACGATTACTTTCCTGTTTCGGGGATTGTTGTCGAAATCAACTAATACTATCTGCTGCCAAGTGCCCAATACGGGTTCGTTTTCAATGATAGGAAAAACAAAGCTTGCCTTCAGCAGAGCAGCTCTGACGTGAGAGAAACCGTTACCGTCTCCCCATCGAAGATTGTGCTTGTATTCAATGTTTTGAGGTGCATTCCGCTCGAAAAAATCTTTAAAATCGCTGATACATCCTGATTCATATTCAATAGTTGTAATACCGCAAGTCGAACCGGGGCAAAAAACCAGTACATTACCGTTTTTTATTTTGCTTTCTTTGACTTTTTCAAAAACTAAGGCGCTGATATCGACAATATCATTAAATCCCCGAGTTGATACTTCAATATAATGATGCTTTACTGTCATATAAATCCTGTTTATTTAAATATTTTTTGTCTTTTATTTTATTCCTCCATAGGAATCTTTACTGTTACGGTTGTGCCGATGCCGGAGATACCGCTAATTGTCAGATGTCCTCCCATGGCATTGGTTCTTTCGTACATTCCGATAAGACCGAAAGACTTAACGTCTTTTATCTGCTCTTGTTTAATACCTTTTCCGTTGTCGCTGACTTTTAATTCCAGAGTACCGTTTTTCATTTCAAGATTGACATCCACCCTCGAAGCGTTGGCATGACGCGCTACATTGGTAAGTATCTCCTGAAAAATCCTGAACAGGGCTGTTTTTCTGTATTCGTCGGCGTTTATCTCCTGTGGAGATATAGTAAGCCGGGTTCTGCATGCAGTACGTTTCTGAAATTCTTTCGCCTGCCATTCAATAGCCGCTACCAAACCGAAATGATCCAAAACGCTGGGACGCAGTTCGGTAGAGATTAAACGCACTTTACGGATTGTCGATTCTATTATTTCATACATTGTTCTGATCTTGTCGAGAAGGGCTTCCCTTCGGAGAAATTTTTTCTTTAGCAGCCATGCCAGGTCCAGCTTAAGAGCAGTCAAAGCATGGCCTAGTTCGTCATGTATTTCAAGGGCAATTCTCTTTTTCTCTTCTTCACGTGCAGTTTCAAGGTGCATGGCAAGATTTCGAAGCTGCTCCTGAGAGCGTTTCAAGTCAAATTCTGCTTTTTTCCGTTCGGTAATGTTATATATCGTACCCTGTATGTATTGGAGATTACCGTCTTCATCACAAATATTCTGAAGGTGCTCGTGCACCCATACCGTTTCGCCGTCACGACGGATAATGCGGTACTCGAAATCGTGTTCGTAATTTGGCATGATACCTACGAGCTCACTTTGGGCTTTGATTGATTCCATGTCTTTGGGATGGATAATGTCTCCCCATTTTATTCTTTTTTGGGTAAAGTCTTCTTCTTGGTATCCTGTAATTTCCTTGACAGAACCGTGAAAAAGCAGGGGTATATAATCGACGGTCCAGCGGAATGCTATTCCCTTGAAATTCTGCACGAAGCCGCGGTAGCGCTCTTCGCTTTCTTTTAAAGCTTCTTCTGATGCAATTTTCTCGGATGTATCGTCAAAAATCGAAACGATTTCTCCTGATGGCAGCTTGTAGATATAATTTTTGCGCCAACCGCTGATTTTATCAGCATCCTGATAAAAGGTAAACAGATACTCCTGCGGTTCGCCGCTTTGCCAAACCTGCTTGTATATGTCGAAAAGTCCCTTATTCAGGTCTTTCGGCACTATTTCACTTAGTCTTTTGTGAATAAGCTCGGATTTACTCAATTTTTCAATTTTCTCTGCGGCAGGATTCATATCCTTGATGATAAAATCTTCGCCGTTAAGGGCAGCTTCATAAAAGATTACTCCGCTGCTCATATTGTCGTAAAGCTCTTTAAAGCGGGTTTTGCTTTCCTGCAAGGCTTTTTCTGCTTTTTTAGACTTTGTTATATCTCTGGAAATAACAGAAACGCCTACAGCGTTGTTTTGAGCATCTTCAAAATATGAGACAGTTAGTGAAACAAAAATTCTCTCTCCGTTTTTTTTGATATGGTAGGCTTCATATCGCTCTATAATCTCTTTGTTTTTTACCCTTTCGAGAGTTTTTTCAATGGCAGTATGCCTATCTTTTGGAACTATTAGTGAAATATGTCTGCCGATAATTTCCGATTGTGAATAACCGTATGTTTTTTCAGCGCCTAAATTCCAGCTTAGTATTTCTCCTTCAAGGGACAGCCCGATTATTGCATCTTCCGAAGATTCTACGATAGAAGCAAGAAGACTTTTGGTCTGCCCGGCTAATTTACTTTCTGTGATGTTCCTTAATATAAGAACTATACCGCATCCCTCGCTTTGCATAAGGGGAACGGCTGTAACTTCCCAGAAATTATCCTTAAGCTGTCTGCTTAAGCTTTGGGATTTTATTTCTGTTTTTTGCCGCTCTCTTTTTGTTTGCACATTATGCAGAAACATCGAAATATCATTTAGCTGCGGTAATACATCGAAAATATCCCTGCCTTCGGAATCAGGTTTCAGGTCGGCAGCAGCTTTATTAGTTCGGCTGACTTTAAAATCAGGTGAAAGATGAAAAATAAGATCCGGAATACCGTCGAAAACGCTTTCCATTTGGCGGCGGCTTCGGTTTAATTCTTCTTCATAGCGGGTGCGTTCCGTAATATTATGCCCGATAGCCAAAAGTCCCACAGATTCACCTTCTTCGTTTTTCAAAACACGGTCGTACCATTGTATGTCAATTTTTTCACCGTTTTTTGCAACTATGGGGTTAACCATGCTCTCCACTTTGTTTTCCTGCAGAGTTTTATGGAAAAACTCGCGCAGCTCTCTGCTTTTATCCTTTTCAATAAAAGTATCGAACCAGTCGCTGCCTGATGTTTCGGAGAGCGGTTTGCCGGTGAGACCTTCCAGATAGGTATTATAATGCAGAATTTTCCCTTCTTTATTGAGCACCAAGACGATAGATTGGGCTATTTCAATGATGCTTTTTGCAAAATTTTCATCAAGATCACTTTTGCCGTAGGGGTATGCTTCCTTTTCGCTTTTATGGGCTATTACCAGATAATCATAAAAATCATCGCCTGAATCCTGCCGGGGAATTATGTTCAAAGTGCATTCAATCTTTTTATTCGAGGAGGTCTTCAGGGTAACAAGACGGTTTTTAATTTGACGGTTTTGCAGGTCTTCCATCAGCAGATTAAATTCATCTTCGTTTTCAAAAAATGTTTTGAAGCTTTGCGTCAGTGTATCCCGGTTGTCAAATTCAAAAATATTTTTAAAGGCATTGTTGAATTCGATGAAATCTCCCTTTTTATCAATATAAAAAACAGGGTCGATGGAATTTTGAAAAAGATCATAAAACCGCCTGTTGCTTTCCAAAAGATAGTCGTCTGAGTGCTTCAGCTTTCTGACATTAGCTTTTTGTTTCAATACTTTATGTATCTGAGAGGGGATAAGTTCTATAAGCTGTCTGTCTTTGACAAGATAATCCGATGCTCCCATTTTCATCATTTCCACGGCAGTGTGAACCTCATCAATGGCTGTGATGACAATAAACGGAAAATGTAAATTCATTTCCCTCAATTTTTTTATCACTTCCCTGCCGTTGAAATCAGGCAGATAATAATCGAGCAGTATAATGTCCGGATAAAACACGGCGGCTTTGTCAAACGCTTCCTGTCCGGTTTCTGCTGTCTGCACTTCAAAACCGGTATTTTCAAGTTTCCTGAGGAACATTTCTTTAGTATGCCTGTGGTCTTCTACTATCAGTACTTTTTTCATAATATCTTTAAAATCGAAAATTTCTCTGAAATTTATTTTATTCAAAATTAATAATATTTTAGTAATTTGTTAAATTTTACGAATAAATAAATAAAACAATGCTGAAAAGAATCCTCCCATATATACCTCCTGCAGTACTTCTGCTGTTTATTTTTTGTTTCGGGGCAGACGTGCCTTTTGCAGATGATATTATAAATGCATCTCTGCTGGAAAGGTACCAAACCGGAACTTTGACAGCCGCTGATCTGTGTAAGCCCTATAACAGCCATATCATGCCGGTATCTAAAATAATAATTTCTGGACAGTATGAATTACAGCATATTTTCAAAAAAATAATTTTGTAGATTGAAAATAAACTCTTATATTTGTTGTTCTTTGACTAAAAAGTTTAGTTAAAAAAGTAATATTAATACAACATAATTAAGCAGGAGTACAATAATGAGCTTACGCCGTCGATACGAAACGACTTTCATTGTAAATGCGGCTCTGGAAGATACAGACATTGAGTCTGTTATAGAAAAAGTGACCGGTTACATTGAAAACCATGGCGGAGAAATTTCCGAACTGGACCGCTGGGGACGCAAGAGACTGGCATACCCCATTAACAAAAAGTTTAACGGGTTTTACGTCCATATCGTATTTAACTCTACCCCCGCAACAATTCCTATTCTCGAACGTTTTTTGGTGCTTGAAGATACTGTTTTGAGACATCTGACACTTTTACTCCCCGACAGACTTTTCGAATACCGCAAAAATAAAGGTCTGGCGGACGGTATGGCATACGGAGGGCTCTTCGGAGTACCTGAAGGTGAGGATAAATCCAAGAAAGATAAAAATATTAAAGCAGCACCAGAAAAAGCACCAGAAAAAGCACCAGAAAAAGCACCAGAAAAAGCACCAGAAAAAGAAACGGAAATAACAAAAGAAGAAGAAAAGTCTGAAACAGATAAGGCAGAATAATTCAAATTGAAATAAAAAAATTAATATAAAAGGATTTCAGAAATGAAAGTAGTTTTAAGAGCCCCTGTCGAAAAACTTGGAGAAATGGGCGATATAGTTACCGTAAAAAGCGGTTATGCAAGAAATTACCTGATACCGAGAGAGCTTGCATATAATGCAACTTCCGGAGCCATGAAGAAGCTGGAAGTTGAAAAGAAACTCTACGTCAGGAAAATGGCAAAAGAAAAATCCATGGCGGAAGAGCTTGCAAAACAGCTTGCTGAAATGCAGATAAGCATTGCCATGAAAGTAGGCGAGGAAGGAAAACTTTACGGCTCGGTTACGGGTCAGATGATCGCGCAGGAACTTGAAGTGCGCGGATTTGATATTGACCGCAGGAACATTATTATTGAGGAGCCTATCAAATCACTCGGTGTTTTCGACGTAAAAATAAAACTCCATCCGGAAGTGATGGCTTCCCTGAAAATTTGGGTTATCAGCGAAGAATAGTCTTTTTGTGAAACAGATTTTTTTTAGCGCGGCGGCATCAGTCTCCGCGCTTTTTTATGTAATAGGATATGCACTGTCCAATCCCTGATAGAACGAGGGAAATAATAGATAACTTATTAGCCGGAATGTTGGTAATTGAGAATTTCCTTCTCCTAATGACCATGCCTTATCAAACCTATAACTAAAGAAATCCGGCTATTCTTCCCGTCATTGCGTAGAGCGCCTGCGGCGAAGCAGTTTCTAAAGCTCCGCACATGTTACAGATAATGCTTCGCTCGCAGTAATAAATTTTTGTGAATTTATTCTTCAAAATGCCGGACATCTTTTTTCAATTAAA
>CAZOBD010000003.1:15238-68462 GCA_964577665.1 uncultured Hyphomicrobiales bacterium | reverse complement strand
AAATGAAAAATAATCAGATTAATACTATTCTATAAGGGATCCATCTGAGTATGTCGAAATAAATGCAGGCAGGCAAAAAAATACTTAAGAATATGCTTTCCCTTTCGGCTGCCGAACTGGCGTCGAAAGGGATTGTTTTTTTATGGACTGCGATTCTCGCCCGCGAACTCGGAAAAAGCGGGATGGGTATGATTGGATTTGCAAATACTTATGTAAATTACTTCATACTCTTTATTACACTTGGCTTCAACACTGTCGGCGCTCGTGAGATTGCGAAATTCTCAGAGAAAATCAATAAATATGTAAACACAATTGTAACAATGCGGCTGATTCTGGCTGCAGCGGGATATGCAGTGTTAGCCGTAACTGTTGCTTTTATGGACAAAAGCGATGAGGCTAAGATAATTATTCTCATCTGCGGAGGCAGCCTTTTTGCTAATGCTATATTGCTCGACTGGGTCTATCAGGGTGTGGAAAAAATGGAAATCCTTGCTCTCAGGCAGGTGATTGTTAATGTTTTAAACCTTACAGGCATTATAATTTTTGTGAACGGCAGGGAAGATGCAGTACTTGCAATGGCTATCATTACTTTGGCTCTGGTTATTAATTCTTTGTGGATGCTTGCGGTATATATTAAAATTTACGGCGCACTGAAACTAAAGCTGAATATTGAGCTGATGAAGGAACTGCGAAAATCTGCGCTGCCGCTTGCAGTTTCCACATTATTTATTACTCTATTGAATACGTTCAATATTTTGATACTTGGTTTTATTAAAGGCGATGCGGCTACCGGTATTTACTTTGTAGCTTTCAAAGTGCTTGTGCTGAGTCTTCTGCCTTCAAATGTGATACAATACGCATTTTTCCCTGTTCTTTCCAGAGCGGGAACTTTGGAAGAAAAAAGGAAGATTGTTTCTAAGTTTACGCTCTTGCTGGCTGTTGCAGGAGTTTTTACTTCTGCCGTTTTTTTTACTTACGCCGATTTTATAATAACAAAAGTATTTTCTGCGGAATTTTCCGAATCTGTTGATATTGTTAGAATACTTATGGCTTCTTCATTTTTTGCTTACATAAATATTTCATTGAATATACCGCTAATAACTTGGAAGAAAGAAAAACAGTCTATGTTAGCAATCATTGCAGGCTGTACATTGAATATTGTACTCAATTTCGCACTAATACCCGAATACAGTTACTACGGTGCGGCGGTTGCCGCCTTGGCAAGCGAAATTGCCGTAGGTGCGGGGCTTGCTTACTTTTTCTATAAAAATATTAAGTTGCTGTACCTTTGGAATTTTGCAAAACTCTTGTTGATATCAGGATTTAGCTGTGCCGCCGGATATTTCGCCGCAACTTTAAATTTAAATACGTTTGCGGCTATTGCAATAAGTTTTATTATTTTTGCAGGAACGGTTTTTTCGTTAAAAATTATAGACATAGAAGATTTAAAGAAATATCTTTTTAACAAAAATAAATGAAATACGATTATCTGATTGCAGGCGCCGGTTTAGCCGGATGTGTAACGGCTGAAAGAATAGCTTCCCGGCTTGAAAAAAAAGTTCTTATTATTGACAAAAGAAATCACATAGGAGGGCACTGCTATGATTATTTTGACGACGGCGGCGTTCTCATCCACAAATACGGTCCACATGCTTTCCACACAAACAGCAAAAAAGTATGGGATTACCTATCGGAATTTACCGGTTGGAACAACTATAACCATATTGTGCTTGCTAGAATTGAAAAAAAGAATATTCCTCTTCCGTTCAATATAAACAGTATTTTCCAGCTTTTTGAAAACCATTATGCACAAAAATTAACAGATTTACTCATCAATACATACGGAGCAGGGATGAAGATTCCCATTTTACAGCTTCAAAAAACCACAAATGATGAATTGAAATTTCTGGCTGATTATATTTATAAAAACGTATTTCTCGGATATAATCTTAAACAGTGGTCTTTAAAACCCGAAGAGCTGGACTATTCCGTAAGTTCCCGCGTGCCGGTTCATATTTCAAGGGATAATCGGTACTTTCAGGACAGGTATCAGGGAATCCCCGTAAACGGATATACCGCTTTGTTTGAAAAATTAGTTGAAAATCCAAACATACATATTGAATTAAATACCGAGTTTAAATCATCAGTCAATGACATTGATTTCGACAAACTTATTTTCACCGGCCCCATAGATTACTATTTTGACTACATTCACGGCGAACTGCCTTACCGAACTCAAGTCTTTGATTTGAAAACCTATGATTTCCCGTGGTTTCAGGAAAACTCTCAGATAAACTATCCTAACGATGAAGATTTTATAAGGATTACCGAGTTTAAGCATTTTATGAAACAAAAAACCGAAAAAACTACTGTTGCTTATGAATATTCAAAGCCTACCGATAAAGACAGCGATGAACCTTATTATCCGATACCTCAGAGCAGAAATCATGATATATTTGCGAAATACAGAAAAGAAGCCGAAAAACTTCTTGGAAATGTCTTTTTTCTTGGCAGGCTTGCAGATTATAAATATTACAATATGGACGAAGTAACCGGAGCGGCGCTTCAATTGTTTGAACAAAAAATCGCTAAATCATTATGACGGATAAAAGCAGTCAAATACCACTTTGTGTGGACCTCGACGGTACGTTGATTAAAAGTGACAGCCTGCTGGAATCTACGATTATTGCAGTTCGAAAGAATCCCCTGCTTTTGTTACTGATGCCGTTTTGGATTCTAAAAGGCAGGCTGTATTTCAAAAAATCAATTGAGAAATTCGGCAAATGTGAGGCTTTACTTCTGCCTTATCGAAGGGAAGTGTTAGATTTTCTCAAAAAAGAAAAAGATAAAGGCAGAAAGATTGTGCTGGCAACTGCCACCGTAAAAAGCATTGCAGATGATGTAAGCAATTATCTTGGAATTTTCGATGAAGTTATTGCAACGGAAACTGTTAATCTCCGTTCAGAAGAAAAGAGAAAGAAGCTGGTCGAGAAATTTGGCAGCAAGGGTTTTGACTATATCGGAGACAGCCGGGCAGATTTAGCAGTATGGGCTTCGGCTGCAAATGCTCTTGTATTGAAAAAATCTGACATAGTTTTGAAAAAAGCCCGGGAACTCAGCAATGTAATCCATGTGTTTGATGCGGATAAGCCAAGTTTAAACCACTATTTCAGAGAAATAAGGGTATATCAGTGGATTAAGAACATACTTATTTTTCTTCCTCTTTTTATGGCACATGAAATAGGGAGTTTTTCGCTATTGTTTCAGAATTTTATAGCATTTGCGGTATTTTGTTTTGCAGCTTCCTCGGTTTACGTTACAAACGACCTTTTCGATATTGAAGCCGACCGTGCCCATCCGAGAAAGCGTTTTCGTCCTGTAGCTTCCGGATTGATTTCTGTTCCTTCAGCAGTTAATCTTTCAATATTTCTGTTCCTGTTAAGCATTGTTACTTCATTTGTTTTTCTTCCGTTAAGATTCACGATGGTTCTTCTTGTGTACCTTATTCTGACAACTGCATATTCATTCAGCTTAAAGCGGGTATATATTATTGATATTATTATACTAGCAGGACTTTATACTATTAGAATAATAGCGGGGGGAGCAGCGGTTGGCGTTTCTGTTTCTTTCTGGATGCTGGCGTTTTCTATGTTTTTATTTCTTAATCTTGCTATTGTAAAAAGATATACCGAACTGAAGCAGCTTGCAGATGCAAATAAGACGAAAACTAAAGGCAGAGGGTATCATATCGATGATATTAATCTTTTGTCGAGCCTTGGTACAACCGGCGGTTATTTATCGGTACTAGTTTTTGCTCTGTATGTAAACAGTGAAGCCGTAGTAGGTTTGTACAAACGTCCTGAGCTGCTGTGGGCAATAGTACCTGTTTTGCTTTTCTGGATAACAAGGATATGGTTCATGGCACACAGGGGCAAAATGCACGACGATCCGATAGTTTTTACCGGTAAAGACCCGGTCAGCTATGTGGCAGGATTAATTGTAGTTATTTTAATAATTGGAGCGGCTGTATGAACTTAAGCGATTATGAATCATGGGGCAGATGGCCTAAACATCTTCCTTACGACGTAAAGAAACTTTTTTGGCGGAGCGACATTCCTGACTTAATAGATTTTAAGAAAAGCGTACTGCCCTACGGATGCGGCAAAAGCTACGGGGACAGCTGCCTTAACGAAAACGGCATACTCCTCGATACACGAGGGATGAACCGTTTAATAAGCTTTGACCGCGAAAAAGGAATTTTACGCTGCGAAGCAGGCGTTACCCTTGAGCAGATACTTGATTTTGCAGTTCCTCTCGGATGGTTTCCTTCCGCCACTCCCGGAACAAAGCTCATTACCGTCGGCGGCGCTCTTGCAAATGACGTCCACGGCAAAAATCACCACAAAGGCGGTACTTTCGGCAGGCATGTCTTAAAATTTGAACTATTACGCTCTGACGGGGAAAGAATTATTTGCTCCAGGGAAGAGAACAGCGGCATGTTTCACGCAACTATCGGGGGACTAGGCCTAACGGGCATTGTTACCTGGCTTGAAATGCAGCTTCAGCATTGTCCCAGCGAGTTTTTTGCCATGGAAGCGATAAAATATGACCGCTTGGAAGAGTTCTTTGAAATAAATGAAGAGTCTGAAAAAGATTTTGATTATACCGTTGCCTGGGTGGACTGTACTGCAACCGGAAGCTCCCGCGGCAGAGGAATATATAACAGGGGCAGCCATGCGGACCCGGCAAAAATGGCAGTACCGGAGGTTAAGAAAAAAGAACCGAAAGCTCTGCCTGTTGAAGCTCCATTTATAAATAATATTACCGTAAATGCTTTCAATATGCTTTATTACAATAAGCAGGTAAATAAAATTGAAAGAAATATTGTACATTACGATCCGTTTTTCTATCCGCTGGACGGAGTTTATCATTGGAACAGGGCTTACGGCAAAAACGGTTTTCTGCAGTATCAATTCGTTATTCCCTTCGGAAAAGAAAGGGAGGCTTATAATGAATTTCTGGATTTGGTATCACGCTCGGGGCTTAGTTCATTTCTTACCGTTATGAAAACTTTCGGCGATGTTGAATCACCCGGCATGATGTCATTTCCGAGGCCCGGAGTTAACATGGCTATTGATTTTAGGATGACAGGAAAAAAGACACTTTTGCTTCTGAATGAACTAGACAGAGTGGTAAGGGATGCAGGAGGCGGATTTTATCCCGCAAAAGATGCAAGGATGAGTTCGGATGACTTTAAAAAATTCTATCCGCGGTGGAAAGAATTTCTTGAATATAAAGACCCGAAGTTCTCATCGAGCTTTTGGAGAAGAGTAGCAGGGTAAAATTTTTTTTATATTAGACATCAGGGAAATGAAAAATATGAAGAAAATAAGCAGACGAAACATCCATGATTTGGAAAAACACATAAGGGCATGATTATTTGAGAAAGATGTCAGACACCTTCAAGGTGTCTGACATCTGAAATCAAAAGAAGTCCCCTCTTGAGAGGGGATTAGGTGTGTGTTCCTCATACGTGAGATGCTGAAACAAGTTCAGCATGACAGAGAAAAGTTTTTTTAGAAATAGTATTAAAAATAAGCAGACGAAACATCCATGATTTGGAAAAACACACAAGGGAATGATTATTTGAAAAACTGAATTTCGTCATTGCGAGCAGAGCGAAGCAATCTCTTGAGAATCTGTCTAAGGTTGGAGATTGCTTCGTCGCTTCGCTCCTCGCAATGACCTAACAAGGAAGAAAAAGATGTCCAACATCTGTCAGATGCTGGACATCTGAAGCGAAAAAAAAATAAACACATAAAAAAAATATTGATGTAAAAAAAAGGATAATTTCTTATGAAAAAAATACTTATTTTCGGCGCCTGCTCTGCAATAGCGCATGAAACTGCCAAATACTTTGCCTATGAAAACGCAGAGCTTTTCCTTGCAGACTTAAAGATTGAAAGGCTCGAAGCCGTCAGAGATGACATTCTGACGCGGTCAGGAAATAATAACAAGATACACCTAAAAGAAGCTGATGCCCTCGACTATGAATCGCATGAAAGTCTTATTAAAGAAGCTGGCGAAACGATGAAGGGCATAGATGCTGTTTTGATTGCTCACGGCACACTTCCCGACCAGAAAAAAATGGAAGAAAACAATCTCGATGCTGTACGTGAATTTTCAATAAACTGCACGGGGGTAATAAGTCTTGCGACAGCAGCCGCTAAGTATTTTGATGAACAGAAAAGCGGCACTATAGCCGTTATTTCTTCGGTAGCAGGTGACAGAGGAAGGCGGAGCAATTATCTTTATGGAGCCGCAAAGGGCGGAGTTACTACATTTTTGCAGGGGCTGCGAAACAGACTTGCAAAAAGCGGTGTGAATGTGGTTACAATTAAGCCCGGCATGGTTGACACTCCCATGACTGCCCACATGCCTAAAGGTCCTCTTTTTGCAAAGGCAAAAGATGTCGGCAAGGGAATCTATGATGCGATGAAAAACGGAAAAGACATTGCTTACCTGCCGGGATACTGGAAGCTTATAATGACAGTGATAAGAATGATTCCCGAAGGCATTTTCAAAAAAATGAACTTGTGAGAAATCACAATTCTTCAAAGACCGGCAGCTTAACCGATACAGAAGTGTATTGCCCGGGTTCGCTGTCTATTGCAACAGTTCCTCCGAAAATCTTTACGATGCTTTTTACTATGGTAAGCCCTAGCCCCGAGCCTTGCTGTTCGTAAACTTTTCTTTCGAATTGAATATAAGCCTCGTAATTATCAATTTGCTCGCGGGTCATTCCCCTGCCTGAGTCAGTTATTGACAGCTCGTATGTTTTAGAATAGGGTCTTCCTTTGATTTTAATCTTAGTACCCTGTTCTGAAAATTTACATGCATTTTCAATTAATTCTTCCAGTAATTTCAAAAAATACTCTTCCGAAATCTTCAATCCCGAGTCATGAATCTCATATTCTGCGTCTTCTATTCTGCCAAACTTTTTTAATACATGCTCGCAGTAATCCGTAATAATATTCTGTGAAGAAGAAATGTAGTAATTTTGTATTCTTTTGATTTCATCAGGACTTGACATAAGGATTTCAAGATTGGCATAAAGCAGGTATTTTTCCATCAAAGTACTGAGCCGTTTACCTGAATCATTGATATGGGTAAGCATTTCCAGCATTTCATCTTTTGAAGTATGATCATAAGTTTTAACGAGCAAATCAGAAAAACCGATAATGGAATTAAGAGGTGTTCTGATTTCGTGGGGAAGAGAACGGCGAATATTTCTTCTCAGGTCTTCCAGTTTCTTTTCAAATTTTCGGGCGGATCTTTCTTTTTTCTTTAATCTGACATCAATTGCGCTAAGGAGTTCTTGAAAATCAAAAGGTTTGGGAATGTAATCGTCTGCACCGAGGTTCATCCCCTCACGCATATTTTTTTTATCTGTTTTGGCAGTCAGAAACAAAAAAGGAATGTTTGAATACCTTTGGCTTTTTTGAAGATTTTCCAGCAGCTCATAACCGTCCATTTCAGGCATCATAACATCAGACAAAATCAAATCGGGCACTTCTTTCTCGATTACTTCAAGAGCTTTTATTCCGTTCATGGCGCTCAGTACATTATAATCATTGAGTTTCAGAAGTGTTGAAATATCTTCTCTGATATCCTGTTCATCTTCGACTATTAACACTGTTTTGCTCATATCGCGTTTTACTCTTTAGTTTTGCATGGGATGGTTATTTTAAATGTTGTCCCTGCGTTTGCTTTGCTGCCAAGTTCAAGACTGCCGCCGTGCAGTTCCAATGCTCTTTGGACTACGGCAAGACCTAAACCGGTGCCTGATACATTACCAACATTAGCCCCCCTGTGGAAAAGTTCAAAAACTTTAAACTGCTCTGAAGGGGGAATTCCTATGCCGTAATCTTTTACAATAAACATGCATTCACCGTCCTGATAATTTATTTTAAATTCTACTGTGGAATCATCCGGTGAATATTTCAAAGCGTTAGTCAGAAGGTTCATAAAGATTTGACGAATAAGGTCTTCGTCGAGCATAATCAGCTTCTCTCCGGTATTGCATTTCAGATCAATATGCCTGTCTTTTCCATGAAGAATAATTGATTCCTGAACGATTTCACCGGCTATTTTGTGCATGTTCAGGGGGCTGGGATTGAATCTCATTTTTTCCGAATCGGACTTACCGATAAAAATAACATTTTCTATCATGCCCGTCATATTGTCGACCGATTTTAGAATTCTCAGTATGTAGTGTTCTATGTCTTCATCACTTAGTTTTGAGCGGAATTTTTGAAGCATCTGTGCTGCAGAATTAATTAAAGTAAGCGGTGTCCTGAACTCATGTGAAATCATCGATACAAATTGTGTTTTCATATTACTGAGTTCTTTTTCCCGTTCGAGCATTACAGAAAGTCTTTCCTCGGCGTTCTTTCTTTCGTTTATCTCTTCTTTCAGTTTGTGAACAAGCAGATTGAGGTCTTCCGTACGCTCCTGCACTTTAAGTTCCAAAAGTTCGTTAGATTTTCTAAGCTCCTGAGTTGCCCGCTTTTGTTCGGAGATTTCGTAAAAGCTCTCTATCCTGTAATTTTTATTTGCGAGAATAACATTGGAAAAAGTTCTTAAGACTGGCACCCGTTCCCCATCGGGGCGTCTGATAACGGATTCAAAATTTCGAGAAAATTTAACCCGTGAGTCAAGTACTTCTTTTGTATCAAAAAAATCAAAAAAGTAAGACGAATCTTTTCCGATTAGAGCAACATTTCTCAACCCCAGTATCTTATAGGCGGTATTATTGGCATTTACAATTCTATCAGTGCCGATGTCTATAACAACGATACCTGTCTGTACTGACTGCAGTATTGCCTGTAGTTCCCTGTTGTTTTGATTTAAATTAATGGACCGGGCGGCAATTCTCTGCTCAAGCAGGGAATGCTCTTTCTTGAGCTTTGCCATGAGTATGGCATTTTCAAGTTTGTTAGAGAAAAGACTTGCAAAAAATGCCGTCATTTTTACTTTGTAAAATTCCAGATCATCGGGTAGTTTTTTAAAAGTCTGTAAAATCAGACCAATGGGACCGCCTGAAGCAATCAATGGAATTATCATTGCATTTCCGTTGCAGGTTCCCTTTTTTTTGTTTGGGTACTGTGTAAGTTTTCCGGTTTCAAGAGCCATTCCCACGGTGCCGTATTCCACAAGGCATTCGTAAAGTTCAACAGCATGGTCCCGCTCGGTATATGGCTGACTGGAACGGTGCTCAAATTCAAAATTTTCTTTGTTCAGCAGGAATAGACTAACAGAGAGGGTGTCGGGAAAATTTTTTAGTACGCTTAATCCCTGAGAAATTATCTCCGGTACGCTTTCAAGCTTTGAAAGGTTTAGAAGATAATCCTGAACAGCCTCATAGCTGGCGTCGATATTTCTGCTGTATGTTTCGTTTATTGTCATTCAAAAATAAAATATTATGATTTACAGTGAAAAAAGCATTGTGGATTCCTCATAGTCGAGTTCAATTTTTGGCAGAAGCATGGTAAAAGCGTTTTTCGGCAGATCAAGTTCTTTCCAAACATCGGGATAAGGCTCCGGAATGATGTTATCGCCGGAATTGCCGAGTTCCATCATTCTTGCAGTAATATCGGCAATGTGTATGATGGCAGTTAAATTGTGCACGCTGCCGTCAACAATGCCGGAATAGTGGTATCTTACGGCTTTTTTTATATTCTGGGGTAGTTTCCATTTTTCGGCAACAAGTTCGCCTGCTATAGTGTGTGTTATACCGAGAATATCTGATTCTGCATCTCTGATGTTAATATGATTGTCATAGGCAAAATTAATAGTCTTCATATAATCTTCTTCAAGATAACGTATGAAAAGCAGCTTGCCAATATCATGTACAATACCTGCTATGAAGCAGTTCTCAATGTTTTCGACGCCGATTAACTTGCCTATAAGCCTTGAGATAACGCCTACCGCAATGGAGTGTCTCCAGAGTTCTATCGGATTGAATCCGGAGCCGTCTTTGGATTTTTTGAAAATGTCCATAATGGCAAGAGTGATGATAATATTTCGAACTTCTTCAAAACCTATATAGAAAATCGCCTGAGAAATGGTGTCAATTTTGCCCGGGAATCCGTAAAAAGCGGAGTTTGCAACCTTCAGTACTTTTGCCGCCGAGGACTGGTCACGCGAAATAACATTTGCGGCATCAGCAAAAGTGGACTTAGGGTCTGACATTACTTCAGACAGAGCTGAATATATTGTCGGCAGTGTAGGAAACTCATCTACGCTTCGTATTATTTTCTCGAATATATCCAAAATCAATCCTTTTCTTTGTTATTCTGAGTTTTCGCCAGATAAAGAGCTACTGATTTAAAAAGGTCATTTTCGAAATGATTTCTTGGATCCCAGCTCATTTTTTTTAAAAGTTTTTCTTCAGCGCGGTCTAACATTTCCTTGGTTATTTCCACTTCGTCTTCACTGTCTTCTGCTTTGACGGCAATGGTTTTAATATTCCAGGTTTTAAGGATTTTTCCCTTCTGCTCGTTCAGTTCGGTGCCTGAGGGCAGGAGAGTCTGACCGTATTTATTTACGACAGGCTCTGCAAGGGTCATACCTTCTTTTATTTCATCTATGCGAATTAACTGCGCCATTTTTTTTCAGTGTTGATTTTGCATTATTATTTTATATATTTTATTCGAAAATATACTTAAGAAAAATTCGTACCAATTTTTTTCATCTCTTCAAGGAAGTCGTTATTGGTGAATTCAAAGTGGATAGGCGTTATTGAAGCATATCCTTCATTCAGAGCGGCATCGTCTGTGTCGGGGTCGCCGTTGTGGGGTAAGTAGTCTCCTGCAAACCAATAATATTCGCGTCCGAAAGGATCGGTGCGCTTTTCATAAGAATCTTTCCAAACGGATTTGCTCTGTTTTGTAAGCTTAACTCCCCTTATTTCGTTTACCGGTATATTGACATTAAGTATTGTACCTTCCGGTAATACTATATTAGACAAATACTTAGCTATTTTTAACGTACAGCGTGCAGCATTTGTACAGTCTTCCGAGTAATCCCATGAATCTAAAGAAACCGCCATAGAGGGGATTCCCGAAAACATTCCTTCCACAGCTCCGGAGACAGTGCCGGAATAAATTACATTTATGGAAGTATTAGGGCCATGATTTATCCCTGATATAAGCATATCGGGTTTTCTGTCAAGAAGACTCGTAAGAGCAAGCTTGACGCTGTCTGCGGGAGTGCCGTTTACAGCCCAGCCGAAAAATTCGCCGTTTTTTTCATACCTGTATGCCCGAAGAGGATTTGCTATGGTTAATGCGTGTCCCACAGCGCTTTGCTGCCTGTCTGGAGCTGAGACAACAACTTCGCCGATTTCTTTCAAAGCGTCCGCAAGAGCTGTGATACCGGGTGAATCTATACCGTCGTCGTTTGTTACTAAAATTAACATATCAAGTTAAATTTTTAATAATGAACACAAATAATTACTCAAAGATATGAAATAAGTTTCATATTTTTAACTGAGAAATGGTTAAAATTGGGTTAACGTACTATGTCGAAATAAAAGATGAAAACCATGAGTACAAGCAGAAGCAGCATACCTATCTGCTGGAAAGCCATTTTGATTTTAACCGGCACTTCACGGCGAATAAGAGTCTCGACAAAGATGAAGACGAGATGTCCGCCGTCGAGAGCGGGGATGGGCAGTATGTTGATTATGCCGAGAGAAATGGAGAGGAGAGCCATAAACTGAAGCAGATAACCAAGTCCCATTTCAGCCTGCTCAGATGCTTTTTCGGCAATCATTATGGGACCGCCGAAAGACTGTTTAAGAGAAAGATTGCCTGTAAATATCTGATAAATGGAAGATACAAGAAGAGCGGAAGTAGCGGCGGTTTCTTTCCCTCCGTATTCGAAAGCTTCCAAAATGCCGTATTTATCATGCTTTACCGGACCGGTATATGCCTGAGTGATTTGTACGCCTATCATACCGGATGCATCCGGGGCAATGGAATCACGAATAATAACGCCGCCGCGGTTCCATGTTAGTTCAACTTTTTTTTCTTTATTCTGCTTTAATATTGATGAGAACTGTGAATATCCTCCGTTAATGGGCGCTGAATTGATTGCGATCATAGTATCGCCTGCCTGCAACCCTGCTTTTCCTGCGGGCTTCAAAGTTTCCACGGCAAGGAGGTAAGTTCTCATATTGTCAGGCTGAAATCCCAAAGGCTTTTGGTTTTCAAGTTCTTTCAGTATTTCTCTGCCGTCGGCAGTTATGGCTTTTACCTCTCCGTTCCTTTCAATTTTCAAAGTTTTTTCTTCGCCCATATCATCGAAGGCGAAAAAGCGAAGCATGTCTTCCCAGTTTTTCGTTTCCTTACCGTTAATGGCAATAATACGGTCGCCTGCCTGCAAGCCGATTTTTTCAGCTATGCTTTCTTCCTGCACGTAGCCGATAGTTGTTGTGTTGTAAACAGATTTACCCTGAATGAAAGCAAGTATTGCAAAAATGACGATAGCCAGCACAAAGTTCATTATCACTCCCGCACTTAGAACTACTGCTTTCTGGAGATTATTTTTCGAGCGGAATTCCCAAGGCTTTGGCTGAGAACTCTTAAATTTGTCATCAAGGCTTTCATCGACCATACCGGATATTTTTACAAATCCTCCTATCGGCAAAGCCGAAATTCGGTAATCACAGTACTTGCCGAGTTCAGTGCCGGGGGGAAGATTGCCGAAAGTAAAGCCGGTAACTTTATTCCACCCGAAAAGGCGGAGTTTATCGGGATTAAAGGTGAAACCGGCAGAGAAAACTTCCGTTCTCATACCTGTAATGCGGGCTGCTAAGAAATGGCCTAATTCGTGTATTACCACTATTACGCCTATTACTATCAGAAAGTAAAAAATGCTGCTGAATGCTTCCATATTAATTAATGTTTTAAATCAAATTTTCTGCAAAAAATCTTGTTTCAAAATCTGTGTCAATTATTTGTTTCAACGACGGATTATCAACTATCTCTATTTTATTCAATGCTTTTTCGATGATTAGAGGAATATCGACAAAGCGAATCTTACCGTTCAAAAATGCTGCAACGGCAGTTTCATTTGCCGCATTTAAAACTGCGGGAGCAGTGCCGCCCGCCTTAAGGGAGTCAAACGCCATTCTCAGACAGGGGAATCGCTCGTAGTCCGGTTTTTCAAAAGTAAGCGGACCTATTTCAGCCAAATCCAAACGGGGAAAATCATAATCCCGTCGCTCGGGAAAGGTCAGTGCGTATGAAATGGGGATTTTCATACTCGGCAGACCAAGCTGCGCTTTTACGGAACCGTCTATGAACTGCACTAGTGAATGAATAATGCTCTGCGGATGAACAACTACGTCAATCCGGCTTTCATCCAAGCCGAAAAGCCAGTAAGCCTCAATTACCTCGAAGCCTTTATTCATAAGGGTAGCGCTGTCTATGGTTATTTTGCTGCCCATGCTCCAATTGGGGTGGTTTAGGGCATCTTCGATAGTAATAGAGCCGAATTCGCCTTGGGCTGTTTTTAGGAAAGGTCCGCCGGATGCGGTTAAAATAATTTTTTCTATCTGATCTGATTTTTCCCCTGCAATGCATTGGAGAATTGCACTGTGTTCGCTGTCCACAGCTATTATTTCCGCACTGCTTTTTTCTTTTGCTTTGTAAATAACGCTGCCTGCGCTGACTAAAGTCTCCTTGTTTGCCAATGCTACATTTATACCGGCTTCTATTGCGGCAAGCGTCGGCTCAACCCCGGAAAAACCCACAAGCGAGGAAAGCACAAGGTCATTTTCCGGATCGGCGGCTGCATCAATGAGCGCTTCTCTGCCGCAAGTTATTATACAGTCGTGTTTTGTCAGCTTTCTTAAATCATTGCAGGCTCTTTTATCAGCTACGATAACACCTTTTGGTTTATAGCGGTCAACCTGCTCGGAAAGAAGTTTTATGTTGTTATTTGCGGTAAGAAAGCCTAATTCAAATTCGCTTTTTAGAGACTCCAGCACTTCAAGGGTTTGAATTCCTATTGAGCCTGTTGAACCGAGAATTGTAATTGTTCTTTTCGTTTCAGTCATAGTATATATTAACTTTTTCTATCGTAGTATCCTAAAGCTTCAATATCTGCCTAATCCTTCTGACGTCCAAGAGAAAGCTTGTTTTTGATTATTTCGTTCCTGCCAATGAAAAAAACCGGTATATCGCTGCAAAATTCTTTTTCCCTGCTCTTGTAAACTTCGTTCCGGTTAACACCGCTTAGAGAAGTAAGAATATCTATTTTTTTCGGAGGAAAGCCAAGTTGAATTATGCTGCCGTCCGATGTAAAATCTTCTTTTTTCAAATCCAGAGAACCAAAGCCGAATTCATTAAGCACTTTAAGAATTCTCGATGCATTATTTTTTTAATTTTTTATAAAAATATTCAAATCTCCGGTAAATCTGGGCGCTTCGTGGTGCGCCAAAGCATACCCGCCTACTATTACATAATTAACTTCGCGTGAGTTTAATAACTTTAGCAACTCTTTGAAGTCTTGGAATATTTCCATTGAAATACTGCTTTCTTAAAATTTCCACAGCTTCTATCCGCTCGGCAGGAGGACGCGACAGCCAGTAATCTCTGTCTTCGAGAATCATTTTACGGGTATCGTCCTTCTTTCTTTTTGTTACTCGTTTTTCCAAGTTTAAAATTGTTTCTTTATTAAATTTATTTACTAATATTCTAAAAAATTTTTACAAATATTCCTGTGTAACGTCTTTCTGCCTTCTGTAAGAATAAAAACGAAAATCGTCAATTCTTATGTTGTCATCCGGCTGAATTTTTATCTTGACGAAGTATTTCAGCATAAGTTTTGACAGCCTTGAGATTGCTCCTTCAGTAAGATATGGTACGATATAGGGGTGAGCGGTCAAACGGAGGCGGAATTCATTTGAGCTGCTTCTGAATGATTTCAGCCAGCGTTCAATTGAGTTTAGTAATACGGCTTTAGAAGTAACTCTGCCTGTTCCGCGGCACATGGGGCAGATATCGCTTATTTTTTCTGCAATAGCCTGATTTATCCTCTGACGTGTTATCTGAAGAAGATTGAGCTGAGTAAGCGGATAGACCACGTATTTTGCTCTGTCTCTTGCCATCTCCCGCCGCATCTGGTGGTAAACTTTTTTTCGGTTGCTTTCCTGCATCATGTCAATGCAGTCAATTACAATCATCCCGCTCATATCGCGGAGCCGGAGCTGACGTGCTATTTCTTTAATAGCTTCCAGATTAGTCATCAGTGCGGTTTTTTCCTGCAGCTTTTCAGAAACGGATCTGCCGGAGTTGACGTCTATGACAACCATTGCTTCTGTTTGTTCTATTACGATAGAACCCCCGCCGGGCAGATGCACTTTATTTCGGTAAGTGGTTTCCAGTTCCTCTTCTATTTTGAAAGCGTCAAAGATAGGCTCCTTGCCGGAATAAAGTTCTATTTTTTCTACGAAACCGGGAGAAACGACTTTCAAATAGCTTATGATTTCCTTATACAGTTTTTTTGAGTCAATAACAACTTTTGTAACATCTTTTGTCAAAAGGTCGCGTATTACGCTTTTTGCAAGAGTGAGGTCTTCATAAAGCAGCATGGGGGGACTGCTCTT
This sequence comes from uncultured Hyphomicrobiales bacterium, assembly GCA_964577665.1. Taxonomy (GTDB): domain Bacteria; phylum Bacteroidota; class Ignavibacteria; order Kapaibacteriales; family UBA2268; genus CAYVTD01. The sequence continues at coordinate 52,783 of CAZOBD010000003.1, read as the reverse complement.
TTTGATTTTTTTGTCAATATCCTTCCAGATTTGAACGAGGTTGTCCCAGTCATTTTTCAGCTCTTCTTCCGTTTTGTTGGCGGCAGCGGTACGGATTATACACCCGAATCCTTCAGGCAGTGCATTCTTTGCCAGAAAACGCAGGCGTTTTCTTTCTTGATAAGATTGAATTTTTCTTGACACTCCGAGCATATTATCGAAAGGAAGAAGAATGACATTTCTCCCGGGTATGCCGATTTTTGTAGTGATTTTAACTCCCTTTGAGCTGTATGCCTCGCGGATGACCTGTACTATTATTTCCTGACCGGGCTCAAGTTTTATTTGTACTTTGCCGGACTTCTTTGTTCTGAATGTTACTACGTCATCTTCTTTCGTCTGTTTATTCTTTTTGGGAGGTCTGCCCCTTTTGGGAGGGGATGTCTTTTTGTTCTTATTATTTTCTTCGTCTGTTTCCAATTCGTCTTCGTCTTCGGAAAAAACGCTCTCGTAAGATTCATCGATATCGGAAAAATGCAGAAAAGCATCATTTTTTAAGCCGATATCAACGAATGCGGCATTAATGCCCGGAACAATTTTGCTTACTCTGCCGTAATATACGTTGCCGACTGAACGTTCATGGTCGGGCATTTCAATAAAGAATTCGGCTAATTTCCCGTCTTCGGTTATTGCCGCCCTTACTTCATTGAGCGCGGCATTGATAATAATCTCTTTTTTCATTTTCCTTCCGTTTCAATAGTTTTTTCTAAACTAAATTTTCATGAAACAGAACTTTTTTTCAATACAAAAAATGGAATTCGGCGGCTGCCGATGCTAATCGCGCTGAATTCTTACGGGCTTTATGGATGAAGGGAGAGAGAAAGAGAAGGCGCCTCCGTTTACCTGATTGATGCTGTAGCTGTCTATTTCGAAGGTAATGCTGCCTTCAGGTTTAGGAAAAAACATCTTAATCTTTTTTGGCAGACGGTAGCCTTCGAAATCATCAAACTCGCTGAAACGTGCATTAAGCACCATACCCTTGCTTTCAATTTTTTTCTGGTACTGCACTATGCCGCCCTGTTCAGATGAATACAGGACAAATTCGGAATATCCGGGTGTTTTTCCGTTTTTAAAAAGTAAATCCTTAATCTCGGCATTTTGAGAGTGGATCTCGAAATTTTCCGGCTTGCCCGGTGTTTCGTTGCGGAAAAGCCTTATTAGCTCAGAAAAACCAACCGGCATCTGAAGTGCCTCTGCGAGGCTTTCTTCATCGGGTATGCCCTCGAAAGCTTCGGCGCTGAATGAGTTAAGCATAAGAAAATAATCTTTTCTGGCAAACAGCTTTCCAATGGAAATTCCAAAAGGACCGTAAATCTCGAACAGCAGGGAATCTGCTCCTGCAGCGGTCAGTTTAAAACGCCCTGAATTGCTTCCTTCGGGATATTTCATCATCACACTGCCCGAAGCTGTCAGTGTGTGTAAATCCTTCTGCCTTCCGTTAAGCTTATCTGAAAAAGTCTCCCTTTTTGTTTCCTGCGTGCCCGCGCATGAAATCAAAATAATTGAAAAAAAGATTATGAAATAATATTTCATGAAAATTTAAATTTTACGTTTTCTGAATATTTTTCAAATTAATTCGTAATATTAATTGTTTGTAATTGATTTTATGAATATATACTTTACATTTTACAAAAATAACAAATTTTGAGATAATATGCTATATATTACAAAAAGAATGAGTTTTTCTGCGTCGCACCGTCTTTTCAATCCTCAATATACGGAAGAAAAGAATAAAGAAGTGTTCGACAAATGCAATAATTTTTACGGACACGGACACAACTATCATCTTGAGGTAACCGTGGCGGGAATTCCTAATCCGGATACAGGCTATGTACTTGATTTGAAAAAGCTGAAAAAGATTATCAATGAGGAAATAATAGAAAAAGTTGACCATAAGCATCTTAACTTCGATGTGGATTTTCTCGAAGGTATTATTCCGACGGTTGAAAACATTGCTGTTGTTTTCTGGAAGATACTGGAAAAAAAGATAGCAAACGGAAGACTTAATAAAATAAAACTTCACGAAACTGAAAACAGCTGGGTGGAATATTTCGGAGAACCGATTGAGATAAAAAGATATGAAAGGAAGGAAAATGCAGAAAGATTCTAATAACTCTGTAATAAACAACGATCATAAGCCAAAAATTTCAGTAACTTATTTGGAAGAAGACGATTTCGACGATTACAACCACGACACGGATTTGGATACGCTTCCCGATTTCAATTTTTCCGGCAAAAAGCTTTTCGATGCAAACGGAAATATGCCTATCAAGGATGAAGAACGAAAAGAAATGATTGATGCTTTGAAAATTAAGTTTGAGGAAGTAATGGATATCCTCCGTATTTCCCGGAAAGACCCAAACAGCACAAATACTGCTTACCGTATTGCAAAAATGTATGTAAACGAACTGCTTACAGGCAGATACGAAAATCCTCCAAAGCCTACCGTTTTTCCTAACAGGAAAAAAGTGGATGAGCTGATTATCAGCAAAGGTATTGAAGTTATGTCAGTATGCTCTCACCACTGGCAGCCCATCAGCGGGAACTGTGCAATAGGATATATTCCCGGAGATTACGTAATAGGTTTGTCAAAACTTTCAAGGGTTGTCAACTGGTTCTCCAGACGGGGACAGATACAGGAAGAACTCGGCGAGCAAATAGCGGATTATCTTGAGAAACTCTTGAAACCGAGAGCATTAGGAGTGGTAATAAAAGCAAAGCATTATTGCATGATAGCAAGAGGAGTAAAAGGTTCTGAAGACAAATCTCTGATGATTACTTCCGTTATGCGGGGGTATTTGTTAGATGATTTTAATCTTCGAAATGAATTTATGAAGCTGATTGACTGATTTTTTCCTAAAATTGTATCGAAAAGTATAGATTCATAGGTTATTATTGCAAAATATGGCAATACTATACCCTTTATTAGCTGCTAAGATAAATATTTTATTAGCAATGACCTAGAAACGGTATAATGCGCTCATTTTTACATCTTCGCCGGGTATTTCATCTTTTTCCATGATGTAAACACTGCCTCCCTGGAGGAATGTTTTAACTGCGGCGAAGTTCATAAGCGATATATTGCCGGGACGGCGGGTTTCTTCGACGGATACTTTGCGTTCATCGGGGTTGAAAGTGCCGAGGACGTCGGTGCCGGCGAGGAGAAAGAGGGTGTCAATTCTTCCGTTGGCAGCTGCTGGAACTATTTTTTCGATTATAGTGGATGTTTTGCCGGAGCCGTGCATTTCGAGGAATTTTTTAATGGTTTCACGGCGGTTTTTATCGAATACTGGGGCGAGCATGTCCCAAGCTTTTTCGTGGAGCATGAATACATCTGTGTCGGAAGGCTTTCCGTGGATGCTTTGATGGAAAAGATTTTCGTAAGTGTTTGCTTCGCGGTAGATTGGGAAGTGTTCTTCGATGCATGCGACGACTAAGGGCAGGGTTTGGTCGTCGTGAAGGAAGCTCATTAAGCCTTTGTTGACGCCGCGGAAGAAGCGAAGGATTTCATTTTTGTCTTCTTCTTTGCCGCCGCCCTGTCCGTGGAAGAGTCCGCCGCCGCTGCCCCCCTGCTGGGAGCGCATTTGGAGGTTTTTTTGCTCGTAGTCGTAGCCGACGATGTCTTCAAGGCGCTTGGGTACTCTGTCTTTGATTGTTATATCCGTTACGCTGTGCCTTGTGCAGAGGTAGAAATCGACGTTGTCGAGCTGCAAAGCCAGTAAATAGAACATCCCGTCGCCGTTGAAGTATGGAATAAGCGGTTTGAGGTAAAACTCACCGGAAACGAAGCGCCGGGCGGTGAAATTGACGGGCATCGTATAAGTTTCAAAGATGTCCTCCGCGATGAAAAGGGCGAGTCCGTCTGATTGGAAGCGCCAGAAGAGATTGTCTTCCACGAGTTCGCGGGCGGGCTGGAGCATCGCGAGGGCTTCTTTTTCGTCCAAACCTCTTTCGATGAGGTCAGCCTTTGCTTCTTTGAGCTGATTTTTCAAAGCGATGGCGTCTTTTCCTTCCATGGTTTCCTGTCCTGAGCGGTTGGTGGGGATATAAACGGATACGCAGTGGTCTCTGCGTGCTTCGGCGAGTTTCTCAAATGCTTCTTTTGTAATCAATGTCATAAAATATCTTTTTTTTTTAATGAGACTTACTTATTTGAATCATTTTCAAAGCCGTAATGAAGTTATTACGGCATAGACAGCATTTCTACTTAGTAATAATCACGGAATAACGCATTAGTGATTGTAAATAATTAATAAATCAGTAGAATAGACTTTCTGTTAATCCATTTTTATTCATGGAAAAAGGGGGAATATTCCAAAGAAAAATATTTTTAAACGATGTTTTTGTAAATTGACTTTTTTATTATCGCCTCGTAAAGGTGTAATTTTTTTTGGGGTGAATTTTCTTATCTTTGCGGGTGATTTATTAACACATTTTTAACAATTATTTTATGGATATGAAATACTTCTTTACTAATATTATTTGCTTTGTATTAATATTTTCTTTTTATCTAAAGAGTTGCAGCGAGGAAAATGCAGAGTCAAACTTATTATTTTAAACAAATCAGCCGATAATATAAAATATATCTTCTATAATCAGCGCTAAAGCCTCAAAATTACTTTATTTATTTAAATTCAACTAAAAATAATTAAATATTAAGTTAATTAAAGAAACATATTATTAATTTTCATTTTAGATAAAATAAAGGAAAATGATAACCAATACAATTTTAAGCATATTAATTACAGAAAAATTTAAAACAATGGCATAAATAAAAATGATAAAATAAGTTGTAAATATAATAAAGTAAATATAATATATAATAAACGGAAAATATCAGCTAATAAACTCCTTGGTTATAAAATATGTTCCTTTGGATATAAATATTGTTCTCTTGGTTATGAATATTGTTCCCTTTATTACGATTTTTGTTCCCTTGGTTATGATTTTTGTTCCCTTGGTTATGATTTATGCTCCCTTGGTTATAATTACTGTTTACTTTATTATTAATTTTGCTCCCTTTATTATGATTTATATTCCCCTTATTACGATTTTAACTGCCATTATTAAAATTATAATTCACATTATTATTAAATTATTATTTTATATTTTGCTTTTATTACTTATTAAAACACATAATTATTTATTTATTAATTTTATATTTTATTTTATAAAGCTAAATGTAATAATTATTATAGAAATAATTGTTATTATTTATCGGATAAGCGTGATTATTAAATAACTTAATCAAATGAAAGATAAGGCATTTGCCTGTAAAGCAAATATCAGAGGAATGAATATGAAATTTAGAACCTTCGAGGAGAAATTATTTAAGGTGAATTAATATTTAACGGCTTGGATTTTAAATAAAATCCTTATTAAATAGAAATTATTGAATATTATTGACTTAATCGGGAAGAATTTTTTGTGCGGCTAATTCTTCTTCGTCCCTGATGTCTTTTAGAATATCGCAGCAAAGCATTGAAATAACGACTGCGTTGCGTGAAATGTTGCGTGTGGCTTCCAAAAGATTGATGAAAAGGATACTGCGCTTGTTATTTTTAGAATATTTGCTGACTCTTTTAATCTGTTTTTTCAAATACTTCTGCATTTTGACGCTTAATTCCTTTTCAAGCTGTGCCAAATCGGCAGCATCACAAAATTCGAGGCTGTTAAGACTTTTTCCAGTCGCTTTATAAATTTTGTTAGCCTGCCCGACGAGGTCTAAAAGCTCTTCTTTTTCGTCTTCAATGAATGGTTTGTGGTTGTTGTCGATAAAAATGCGGCACTGGCTGGAAATATTTTCGATGGAAAGCGCCATATCGTGCATGGAGCCGAATATTTGACCGTATTTGTGTCCAAAGTCAAGGTCTCCGGTCTGCGTAATGCGTAGCAGGTTCAGAATTTCTTGGATTGAAATGTCCACGTTGTGGAGCATTTTCTTACTTTCTTTGTTTACCCTTATTATATCGTTCAGATTGTACTTAAAGAGACCGGAAAAGTTGTCATTGAAAAGTTTATTCATCTTCATAATGGCGCCTGAAATCTTCCCGAAAATGTCTTTTATAAGCAGGTCGGGAGTTTCGTAGATGTCCATTTGCATAAGTTCTTCCTGAAGCTGGCGTTCAGTTCTTTGTTTGTAGATTTTGTTAGCCCTGTAAAGAGAAAAAGAGGCAAGAATTATGAATCCGATGACAACGGGAAGCCCTCCATAGTAAACGGCGTAAGCTACGGCAAATCCGACAGATGAGGCAATCAGAGCGGTGAATATCCAGCCGCCAACGACGGTCAAAACACCGGATACGCGGAAGACAGCGCTTTCTCTGCCCCAGGCTTTGTCGGGAAGAGCGGTCGCCATAGCCACTATGAAGGTAACGTAAGTGGTTGATAAAGGGAGTTTAAGGGATGTACCGAAGGAAATGAGAGCCGCTGCAACCATAAGGTTGACTCCGGCGCGGACAAGATCGAAGCTGGCGGGGTCTTCACCCTTTTTAACGGCTTCGGGCTGGTATTTAGAAACGTCTAATCTTTCCGATATTTTTCTCCTGACACTTTCAGGAAGGAGACTTTTAATAAAATCACTGACAAACAGCACCATTCTGACGATAGCTCTGGAAGCGGGCAGGGATTCGAAACGTTCGTATCCTTCATCCTGCCTTCCGAGAAGGAGAGTGGTCTTAGTAACTGATCTGGCTTTTCGGGATAAAAAGAGGGTAACGACCATAATAGTCCCTGCCGCGAGAAGAATTAAAGTGTTAGCCTGTACGGGCTGCTTCAAAGCTTCCATGGTAGCGGTTAAGGGGTCGGTAGAACCCAGAGCAATATTATAGGTGCTGAGAGCAGCGAGCGGGACGCCGATAAAATTGACAAGATCATTTGCTGCAAAAGCCATGGCGAGGGCAAAAGTTCCTGCAAGCACTACGAATTTCAATATATTTATTTTTGTAAACTGTATCCATAAGTGAAGGAGGAGAGTCCAGAAAACAAAACTGCCGCCGAGAATAAGCCAGGTATTTGCATTTATCCATTCTGTTGTTTCGTCGGTAATAAAAGATGCACCTTTTGCGCCTTTGATGAGTATAAAATAGGAAATCATAGTAAGGGCAAAAGACGCCCATACAGCGCCGTATTTTTTGATTCTTGATTTATAGTCAAAAGTAAATAAAAGCCGTGAAAAAAACTGAACAATAGCTCCCACGATGAATGCAACCACTATAGAAAGAAGAATACCGGTGTAAATAGCAAGAATTTTGGAAGTATTTATATACTCAATAATACTGCCGAAGTCCTGCCCTTCCTGAGTGATTTTTATTAATGACAAAGCAACACCCGCACCGAAAAGTTCAGAAACTATTGAAACAGTGGTAGAGGTAGGCAGCCCGAATGTATTAAAAACATCCAGCAGTATCACGTCTGTAATCATTACGGCAAAGAAGATAGCCATCAACTCGGCTATTTGGAAATATTCAGGATGAATGACACCTTTGCGGGCTATTTCCATCATTCCGCTGGAAAAAGTTACGCCGAAAAACACGCCTGCAGCAGCTATAACTAAAATAAGCTTTAATGATCCCGCCCTTGCTCCTACTGCCGAACTCAAAAAGTTAACCGCATCGTTGGCTACACCTACCATCAGATCAACAGCGGCGATAATAAGTAATACTATTACAACAAATAAATATGTTTCCACAAAAGCTGAATTTTTGTTCTACAAATTACAATTGTCAATATCGTCACTTTGCACGATTTCAAATATAATAATAAAAGAACAGCTAAGTGTTAAGAACCCTTAACATACTGATATTTTTTTTAAATTATGTAAAAACTAACCAAAATCACTATTAATAAATGAAATTATTTTCAAAGAAATCTCGTCGCAAAACAATCTTCCATATTTCGTAAGCTTTATATTTTTTTGATCATTAGAAAAAATTTGCCGGTAATCCTCACCAAAAATGAGCTTCAGTCTTGAAATTAAATCAACATTAAATATTGATTTAAATTTATAATAATTGATACCTTTTGCTCTTAAACCGAGAAAAATTGTTTCTTCCATTTCATTTTTGATGCTAAGTTTTTCGGAAAATTCGTGAGGAAGTTTTCTGTTTTGAATTGACTCTGTGTATTTTTTCAAATTCTTAACATTTGCTGTTCTGTTTTTATTATAAAATGAATGTGCTGAAGGTCCTAAACCAATGTAATTAGCGCCATACCAATAATTTAGATTATGTGAACATTCATATCCTGTCTTAGCAAAATTTGATATTTCATATTGCTTGAAATTAAACTTTTCGAGTATATCAATGGCAAGCAGATACAACTCTGCTTCTTGTGATGTATCCTGCGGTAAAAAAAGACCTTTCCTCATATCCCTGTAAAGAGGTGTAAGTGGTTCATACGTCAGGTTATATGTAGAAATGTGTTTTATATTGAAATTCGAAATAATATCTAAGTCTTCTTTCCATTGCTTAATACTATGTCCCGGAACAGAAAACATCAAATCTGCGCTGATATTTTCAAAACCTGCAGCTTCAGAAGATTTAAGCGATTCTAATGCCTGCCGGGAATCATGTATTCTGCCTAAAAATCTGAGGGTATTGTCATCGAATGACTGAATGCCTATGCTTAAACGGTTTATGCCTAAATCCTTGTAATCTTTTAATTTTTTTCTGTCAATAGTGCCTGGATTGCATTCGACGGTAAATTCGGCTGATTGATCAACCTGATAAACTCTATGAATTTTTTCAACAATTAAGTCTAATTCTTTCGCATCAAATAAAGAAGGGGTGCCGCCGCCGAAAAAAATTGTTGAAATATTCTTTATATCGGGAAGACCGGCGGATAATATATCAATCTCAGATAATAGCGGCACTATGAATTGTTGTTTTAATTTGGTATCGGTAATTGAATAAAAATCGCAGTAACGGCACTTTTTTGTACAAAATGGGAAATGAATATATAGAGATGTATTTTCACGCATTGTATATACTGCTAATTAATTTATTTTTATTTAACGAATTATAGGTTCAGTAATTTTATTCATATATCTAAAATTAATAGATTATAAATTTTTGCACAGATAATTTTTTTGATGTATTTTTATGATTAAAGCAATTTGGTTATTGAATTATATATATTAATTTAAGAAGAGTAATGGTATGATTGACCCTACAGTCAGTGAAATACTTATTTCAATATTAATAATATTAGCAGGGTCTCTGCTGCTTTATTTCGGTGCGGAAGGAATGGTTCGCGGCAGTTCATCTATGGCATTTAGGTTTAAAATTACTCCGCTGGTTATAGGACTTACCGTAGTGGCTTTTGGTACGAGCAGCCCCGAACTCGTCGTGAGTATCTCTGCATCACTCAAAGGTAACGGCGAAATAGCCATAGGCAATGTAATCGGTTCAAATATATGTAACGTAGCTCTGATTTTGGGAGTCTCTGCTCTGATAAGACCCATAAAAGTAAATCTTAAGCTGATAAGTACGGATATAAGCGTTATGCTTGCCGCTTCCGCATTGTTTATTATCGTTTTGATTGATGGAGAAATAAGCAGACTCGACGGTATTATTTTGTTTGCCGGTATAATTATTTATAACGGATGGACTATTTATGAAGCTAAAAAAGTAAAAAATAAAACAGCAGAAGAAAGATATTCTGATGAACTGCCTCAAATGACTAAAAAGCCTGTTATGGATATTATTCTGATGGCAGGAGGTTTTGCTGTATTGGTGTTAGGAGCCGACCTTTTTCTGAAGGGAGCAATTGATGTAGCAGAATTTTTAGGCGCTGATGACGCTTTCATTGGTCTTACTATCGTAGCTTTCGGAACGAGCCTCCCCGAACTGGCTACATCGGTCGTTGCCGCTATTAAAAATGAAGGGGATATTTCTATAGGCAATGCTATCGGCTCCAATATGTTTAACCTTCTCTGCATTATTGGAATAGCAGGCATAATACTTCCCATTAATGCTTCCAACATCAAGCCTGTTGATCTCGGGGTAATGATTTTTACGGCTCTCCTTCTGCTTCCTTTGGCATGGTCGAAACTTAAACTGGAGCGATGGGAAGGCGGGCTTTTGCTGTCAGTCTATATCGGATATATGCTCTATCTTTATTCTCAGCTTCCTGGGTAAGCGCTGCTTTAGGCAAAATTAACAAAATGAGATTCTGAAACAAGTTTAGAATGACAGATTGATATGATTCTAAAATTTCTATCAAAAATATACAGTCTGTTTGTAAGAATACGAAACAGGTCGTATGAAAAGGGCAGAATAAAAATATTTTCTGCATCGGTGCCTGTAATCAGCGTCGGAAATCTTTCCGTTGGCGGAAGCGGGAAAACCCCTTTTACCATCATGCTTGCCCGGCATCTTTTAAGTCTTGATATTCGTCCAGCCGTACTGGGTAGGGGTTATAAGAAAAAAAATAAGGGCGAAGTGATTGTTTCAGACGGCAAAAACATACTTGCAGATGCTAAGTCCGGTGGTGATGAGATGCTGATGACTGCTAAAAAGCTTTATTCGGTACCTGTCATAGCTAATGAAAAAAAATACGAGAGTGCCGGTGATATTCATAAGAAGTTTGATATTGACTGCATTATTCTTGACGATGGTTTCCAGCATCGAAAGCTGGGAAGAGATATTGATATTTTAATTATTGATAAAAAAACATTCTTGAACAGAGATGTTATCCCATTGGGAAGGCTGCGAGAGCCTTTTTCCTCTATAAAAAGGGCTGATGTAGTTTGCATTACTCCTGATATTGATCGCCGCGAAGCCCAAAAAGAGCTTTCAGAGGATCAATTACTTATTATTTCGGAAATTGAAACAGGTGAACTTTATGAATTATTCTCTGAAAACAACTTAAATACAGAAGAAATAAGAAATTTACGAAACGGCGTTGTCGCTGTATCTGCAATAGCAAATTCTTCCCGTTTTGAAAACTCACTTAGAAATGCGGGAGTGTCAATAATAAAACACTTTGCTTTTCCGGACCACTATCATTATGAAATTAAAGACCTTCAAAGAATGAAAGAACAGGGACTTACGGATTTTTCTCCGTATATGATAACAACTGAAAAAGATGCAGTTAAGCTTATGAAATTTAAAGATTTTTTTGAAGAGAACGATATTAAATGCGTAGTCCTTCCTATATCGATGAAGATTACATCAGGCAGAGCTTCTTTGATTGAAATGATAAATGAGATCATAAAGAAAAACTCATAAAAGAGATTTTTAAATTCTTTGTTGTAAAAAAAAGAATATTCAAACAGGTATTTAATGAAATAAAGCGCCTAAGCCGGCATTTCCCGGCTGAATGCCTTCCTGCCTGTGAAAGTTAACTGCCTGTCCTGCGCTTTGACGTGAGCACTGACATCTGCCGGTAATGGAAAATACGGGCTGCGGGCAGCCTCCTTCGGTAATGCAGTATTCGAGGACGGAATGAAGAGTTAAAAGAAGTTTTTTTTCCTGGAAAGTAAGGGAGACTTTCATTATAAGGTTTTCTTCTCCCTTACTGCCCTCGCCATAGAGAAAAAAATCACCCTCTTCGTCACGCTGTATAAGTATCTTTTTTATAAAAGCGTCTTTGCCGATTTCTTCTGCCATGTATATCTTTAATATCTTTTCGTCAATCAGCAGCTCCAAACCGCTGGATTTGATTTCACCGAGAGCAATTTTATCGGGCAGTTTTTTGTTCCATCCGGGATAACATTTTTCGAAGAAATCCATGTAAATGCTGTCTATATTGTATTGTTGGGGAATAATATGACCGATGCCTTCAAGCTCGTAAGTCAGCACCTTGTTTACCTTAGATTGAAGCATTTCGGAGGTCTTAAGAGAAGCCTTTTTCCAAAGAGTGTCATTTTCTCCCCAAGCGAGCAGAACATTGTAGTTTTTCCATGCGGAAGGTATGCTGTCGAAAGAAGGAGCGCCGGGCATGACCATGATTTCCCTGAAGCGCTCCGGTGCAAAGCGTGCAAAATTGAAAGCCGCTATACCGCCGCTTGAGATGCCCGCCAAAAACCAGTGAGTATTTTTGAAAAATTCACTGTCTTTTATAATATAGATGAAATCGACAATTTCAGAGCTGTCGAGGTCTTTCAGCGTCATGCCTTCAGGCGCCAGCGGAAATATTTTTATGAACCCCTTAAAAGCCTTAGTTCTGAAAAGCGAACGGTAAGTGTAGTCCGCAATTTTTTCAGAGGCATTACCTCCCGAAAGAACTAAAACTACAGGATGAACCCTGAGCGGGCTGAAGTTCGGCGGGTAATATATTTTAAATGTCCAGATTCTTTCGTTATATTTTATCTGGCTTGTCCTCAGTTCCTTACTGATACTGTCAGGTACGGAAAAATCTATTGCTATTGACTGCAAAGGAATAAAAAATATCAAAAAAAACAAAAAAAGAATATTTCGCATATTTTTGTTAAATTTTTTATAAAAATACGTTAAAAACTGACGTCTTAAGTTCTGAAATAATTTATTTTTTGAAACTTCCGAAAAATTTCTTTTTGTCATTCTGAAACTGACATGTCGAATCTCAAGTCTAATCTTTATTCTTAAGATTTCTGCATTAGCCGGAATGAAAAGTTCTTTTCGATTATTTCGATTTTTGAGTCTCTTTTAGTCAGTAATTCTTTTCCATAACTCCGAATCTCCTCGAATTCTCAGAAGGAAACACAGTTTCGCAGATTAATATTTAAATACTGTCATTGTATGGTGAGAGACTTCGAATCAAGTTTATTCAATTCTACTTCGGCTTCCTCTATTAATTCTTCGATCTTATCTCGGCTTGAAGTGCTGTCGATAAAAAATCCATTAGAAAAATTGAGCTTAATCTTTGAAAAAGGCAGAGGCAGTTTGAAGCTGTCCCAGCTTTTGAGAAATTCCCTGTAAGATGAAATTCTTACGCCGCAAAGGTAAAGGGGAGATTCTCTCCTTAGTGCCGCAACAGCCGCCCCAGGCTTGAAAGTCTTTGCCGGACCGCGTGGTCCGTCGGGAGTGATAAGAACAAATTTTTCCGCCGGCAAATCAACAATTTTTCTCAGCGCTTCTTTGCCGCTGTCCCTCGAAGAACCTCTTACAAGCGTAAATCTCCATTTTTTTAGGAGATGTGCTAATATTTCACCGTCTTTGCTCTTGCTTACTAATGCTGCTGAATTTTTACTTCCGAAATATTTCCATACAGGCAGCATAGAACCGTGCCAGAAAGCAACTATACCGGGTTTATCAGGTTTACTGCCGGAGATTTCATATTTCCACGTTTTTGAAATAAGGTTTAACAGGAAAACTGCTAATCGGTATTTAAATTTAATTTTCATGATGACGAATGTCAAGATAACTTATAATTTCATTTGCTGCAATTTCCGCAGCACCGCTTCCGCCAAGCATCTGTCTGATTATTTCGAAATTTCTTTGTTTCTTTTCATAGATTTTTCTGTTTCCGGTTATTCTTTTCAATTCAGTCATAACATTTTGCGGAGTAAAATCATGTTGAATAAATTCTCTGGCAGTTTCTTTGTTCAGAAGTATATTGGGCATAGCAACATAAGGCAGATTCAACAGCCTTTTACCCCAGAGATATGAAAGAGAAGAAGTACGGTATATCATCACAAAAGGCATACCGCATAGCGCTGCCTCCAGTGTAGAGGTTCCCGTTTTAACTACTCCCGAGGCAGAGGTTTTCATCAGTAGCCGGGAGTCATCCCACAATGTCCATCCGTTCCTGCCGGAATATTCTTTGTAAATGTTATCATCAACAAAAGAAGATACGGCGATTCCTATTTCATATTCGGGCATTTTTTTCTTGATTAAAGAAGATACCTTTTCTAACAAAGGAAGATGCTTTTCAGTTTCCTGCTGTCTGCTTCCCGGCAGGAAAGCTATTCTCTTTTCCCGCTTTTCAAAAGGAGGTATATCCTCAAAAACGGGGTCGTCCAGCAGGGGGTGCCCGGTAAAAGTAGTATTCAATCCGAAAGCATTGAAATATTCCTTCTCAAATGGAAAAACGGTCATCAGAAGATCGACGCTGCCGGACAGCTTTTTTGCCCGGTTTCTGCCCCATGCCCAGAGCTGAGGTGCTATGTAGTAAATAACAGGAACAGATTTCTTTTTAGCATGGTGTGCAAGGGGAATATTGAAACCGGGATAATCCACCGGGATAAAGGCATCAATGCTGCCTGATGACAATATTTCTTTGCACTGTTTCATCAATCTCAGAAAAAATGCATATTTTTTTGCTACCTCCCAAAAACCTACGACTGAGATTTCTTTCAAAGGTACAAGAGTTTTCAAGCCTTCCTGTTCGCACTTTTTCCCCCCAAGCCCGATAAACTCCACTTTTTCTATTTTGTTTTTAAGCCTGTTTATCAGTCCTGCGGCATGAATGTCGCCGGAAGGGTCGCCTGCCGATATAAAAAACTTGAGCACTTATTTTTACTGATGAATAATTTTTAGCATTGCAAAAACAATTAATTTATGATTTTTTTTGCAAAAGAAAAAGAAATTTATTATTTTCGCTCTCGGAAAGATGCAGGAGTGGTTTAACTGGCACGCCTGGAGAGCGTGTGTACCCGTGAGGGTACCGTGGGTTCGAATCCCACTCTTTCCGCAAAAAAGCAGCCACGCTTTTATTTTTATTCAATTCTTGCTATTTTTATACGTTTATCTATTATTATTCTTAATTTTGAATATTGAAGTTTAAATTTCTTGGATATATAGAATGAAAAAAGTATTATTAACAGCTTCTTTGTATTTATTAACCTTTATTCCTGTATTATCACAAATATGGATAGAGAGTGAATGGAATCCGTTTTATGAAAGAGCAGAGCTTTTTCTAAGTAAAAATAATTTCGATTCTGCTATGGTTTATGCTCAAAAAGCGCTTTCCGTAACAAAGCAAAATGACGCTTCCGAATCGAAATATGCCGCTTTTTCTCACGCTCTGATAGGTGAAGTTTATTATAGAACCGGAGAATATGAAAAAGCAGTAGAAAAATTCACCCTGCATAAGGATTTAATAAAAAGTTCCCAAGGTAGTGAAAGCAGAAATTACGCAAGTGCTCTGAATAATCTAAGCGCTGTATTACAGACTTTAGGCAGATACAGCGAAGCGCTTCCCCTGCTGGAAGAAGCTCTGGATATAAAAGCAAGAACCGTCGGAGAACTAGATTCATCTTATGCCTATTCCTTAAATAATCTTGGAGAGCTATACCAAAGTATAGGCTCTTATGAAAAAGCAGAAAAGTATTACAATAGAGCAGTCGAGCTGAAAGAGAAGACCATAGGCATGGACAATGCTTCGTACGGTAAATCACTGCTTAATCTGGCAATTCTTTACATGGAGCTGAATATCTACGAAAAAGCGATACCCTATTTCAAAGAGTCCGCAGACATTTTAAAACGGCACTTAGGAGAGACTAATTCTGAAACAATGAAAGCGTATTTATATCTTGCCGAATCTTACATTCACACCGGAAAAACAGAATCAGCTAAACCTTATCTCGAAAAAGCCGAGAAACTGCAGCAGAGCAGTGAAATGCAGTCTGATCCTAAATATGCGGAAACACTTTATTATTTTGGTATTGTGCAGTGGTCATCAGGCAGCTACGCAAAAGCCGAATCACTTTTTCTAAAAGCAAAGCTCATTCTTGAAAGAAGATACGGTAATGCTCACCCGATGGTTTCCGACTGCATAAACAATTTAGGCGTTTTAAACCGCATACAGGGCAGAAATGAAAAGGCATTAGAATATCTTTCACAGGCTGTTTACATCAGAGAGGTACTTTTCGGCAAAAATCATCTTCGATATATTAACTCTCTGCATAATCTTGCAGGCATTTTAAATCAAATGGGGGACTACAAACAAGCTAAAGAAAAGTATTTCGAGGCTTTCGACCTCTATTTAAAGCTGATTGATCAGTTTATTCCTTTTTTAAGTGAAAATGAAAAAGCCGCATTTTACTTTTCTTTCAGAGACCGGTTCGACTTGATGAATAATTTCGTGCTTATGCATAGAGACCGTGATAAAGAGCTTTTAGCAAAAATGTATGATCTGACTATTGCTACAAAAGCATTTCTGCTGAAGACCAATAAAAAAATCAGAGAATCAATTTATCAAACAGGCGATGAATCTCTTATTACTAAATATGAAATATGGCTCGATAAAAAAAGCGAGCTTGCAAAACTTTACAGCTACCGCAGCGCTGAAGCCGCCTCATTAAAAAAGAGAATAGACTCTCTGGCAAAAGAGTCCTCCATACTCGAAAAGGAAATTTCCAAGCAATCTGCCGAGTTTCTATCGAGCTTAGAATCGAAAAATCCAACTTGGCGAGATGTACAGGCTGCTCTCGGAAAGAATGAGGCTGCCGTAGAAATAGTCCGCATCGAATATTTCGATATGAAATGGACAGATACAGTTTTTTACGCTGCATTGATTGTAAAGCCCGATACCAAAGAAGCTCCGGAACTTGTGCTTTTAGATAACGGCTGGTCTCTTGAGCACGGTTTTTTAAATAACTACCATAAACGAATTAAGTTTAAAATAGACGATAAATACACTTACCGGAATTTCTGGGCTCCCATTGAAGAAAATCTTCAGGGAATAGAAAGAATATTTATTTCACCCGACGGAGTATATAACAAGATAAACCTAAATACTTTGAAAAAAACCGATGAATCTTATGTTATCGATCATCACGAAATTGTGATTGTAACTAATACTGCCGATCTTGCTGATAAAAACGACGGCATAAGACCCGTGAAAAAAGAAGCAGCATTGATTGGATACCCTAAGTATAAAATACCTGCCGATGGTGAACAAGCCAATAGTGAAGAAGATATGGAAATCCCAGCTCCCGAAAGAAGCAGGCTGGCAGGTTTTTTCGGAATGCGAAACGGCATTTCCGAACTGCCTGAAACAGAAATAGAAATAAATAGTATTAAAAGCATTTTAGAAAAAAATACCTGGCAGGTGAAAGCATACGAACAGATGGAAGCCAGCGAGAAAATTATTAAAAATCTCAATTCCCCCGAGATTCTGCATATTGCTACTCACGGGTACTTTTTAGAAAGTGAAACCGACTCGCTGAGAATGGCGGTCTGCTGTACCGATGCTGTCAAGTCCCGTGAAAATCCTCTTTTGCGGTCAGGACTTCTTTTTGCAGGCGCTGAAAACTTTCTTAAAGAAAGTGAACTGGATTATGACAGCTATGAAAACGGTCTTCTGACTGCTCTTGAAACAAAAAATCTAAAGCTGAACGGAACCAGTCTCGTTGTGCTTAGCGCCTGCGAAACCGGTCTCGGCGTAATTAAAAACGGCGAAGGAGTTTACGGGCTGCAGAGAGCTTTTCAGTCGGCAGGCGCCGACGCAGTCATAATGAGTCTCTGGAAGGTCGATGATAAAACCACACGGGAGCTTATGACTTCGCTTTATACTGAGTGGACAAAGGGGAAAAATCTTTCAGCAGCTTTCAAATATGCTCAGGAGCATGTAAAAAAGAAATACAGTCATCCATATTACTGGGGTGCTTTTATTTTAATTGGCAGCGGCAGTCTCCGATGAAATATCAAACTCCCGAAAAAAAACTCATTAAGAAAATTTCTTCACTAAAGCAAAAGAAATACAGACAGCTTTTCGGGTTATTTCTCGCTGAAGGAGAAAAACTGTGTGAAGAGCTTCTGAAAAGCAGGTACGTTATTGACTCACTGTATATCTCTGAACGATTTTTGATTACGAATCCTGAGATAATTGACTTTTCAAAAAAAAATCCGCAAAATGTATTTACATTGTCTGAAAAAGATTTTAATAAAATCACCGATACCCAAACACCTCAGGGTATTGCTGCCACATCTTTTATCATTGAAGATAAACCCTTATTAAATAATCCTTTTATTGTTCTGGATGAAATCTCGGATCCGGGCAATACAGGTACGATAATAAGAACTGCTGACTGGTTCGGCTTTAGGCAGGTTTTCATGAGTGAAGGTTGTGCCGATATTTACAATCCTAAAACAATTCGCAGTTCCATGGGTTCTCTTTTCAATATGAAAATAATTCAAAGCGGTGATATACGTTTATTCCTGAAAAAGCATTTTGCCGATGCTGTTTTATATGTATCTTCCCTTGATGAAGCAGTTGATATAAAAGAGATAAATGTAAATAACAAGCTTTTCGGGGTTGTATTTGGCAATGAATCAAGAGGTGTAAGCAAGGAACTAAATGAGATTGCCGATATTAAGTTTAAAATCAATGGTAAGGGACACGCGGAATCTTTAAACGTAGCTGTTGCGGCAGGCATCAGTCTTGGTTATTTCGCAAAATTTCTTGATTAAAAAAAATTTTTGCCATATTTTTGAAAAAGAATCGGAATTGAAAAAAAGTAAAGAATAATTAGAAAATGGAAGACACTTTTAGAATATTATTAATAATAGTATTATCATATCTTGCAGGTTCTCTGCCATCTGCGCTGATAGTCAGCAAGGCTTTTTTCGGATTTGACATAAGAGAAAAGGGCAGCGGCAATATGGGAAGCACTAATGCGTTCCGTGTGCTGGGATGGAAATGGGGTATTGTGGTGCAAATAGCCGATATTTTAAAAGGAATTGCTGCTGTTCTTCTAATAGCTCCCTTGATAGGTTCCGGTATTGAAATGCAGGGAATTTTTTCCGAACCTCTTATGCTTCAGTTCATCGCCGGAGTAAGCGCTGTCTGCGGACATATCTGGACTGTTTTTGCAGGGTTTAAAGGAGGAAAAGGCATAAATACCGCAGCCGGAATGCTTATCGGCATAGTGCCCGTTGATGCTGTTATAGCTTTGTCAATTTTTGTGCTTGTCGTTGTTTTTTCCGGTTATATTTCCCTCGGCTCGATTGCTGCATCTGTTGCGGTTCCTTCTTCGCTTTTTCTTCGATATAACTTTTTCGGAGTAATGATACCTGATTATGATGTTTTAATTTATTTTTTTCTTGCATTAAGCGCGCTGCTTATTTTCACTCACCGCTCTAACGTCGGAAGGCTGATTAAAGGTGAGGAAAACAAATTTTCAAAGCTGCAGCTTGTTAAAATAAAATTGAAGAAATAAATAATATTTTTGTTAATATCCTGTGTACAGCCGAAGTGAATTAAGAAAGAATGAGGTTTTATGAAAATAGGAGTAATGGGTGCCGGAGGCTGGGGGACGTCGATATCCACCGTGTTGGCAGACAACGGTCATCAAGTTTGTCTTTGGGCATTTGAAAAAGAACTTGCAGATGAGATTAATGAAAACAGATCAAACAGTATGTATCTGCCTTCTGCAAAAATCCCGGAGGGGGTATGCGCAGTTAATGATATGAATAAGCTATCCGAATATGATGTAATTTTTCTGACAGTCCCGACAAAATTCATAAATAAAACATTTGATGCCTTAAACTTTTCATTTGAAAGTAAGTATTTGATAAACGGAGCTAAGGGGATTGAATCTGATTCATTGAAAAGAATCTCTCAGATATCTTTTGAAAAACTAAACCTGAAAGAAGATAATTATGCTGTAATCACCGGACCGAGCCATGCCGAGGAAGTTGTAAAACGAATGCCTACGACAGTAGTAACAGCCTCAAGCAGCAATAAGACGGCTCAAATGGTGCAGGATTTGTTGAACAACGATGTTTTCAGGGTATATACTTCTAAAGACGTAACCGGCTGCGAACTGGGCGGCGCTCTGAAAAACATAATAGCCATAGCCGCAGGAATTATTGACGGTTTAGAAATGGGAGACAATACTAAAGCTGCTCTCATTACCAGGGGCCTTGCGGAAATGACCCGGCTCGGTTCTGCTTTGGGAGCAAAACCTCTTACTTTTTCAGGTCTATCAGGGCTCGGCGACCTTGTTGTTACTTGCTCGAGCAAGCACAGCCGCAACCGTTACTTAGGCGAGCAAATCGGAAAAGGTATATCTGCCCGGGAAGTATCAAAACAGATGAAAATGATTGCAGAAGGGGTTAATACTACAAAATCTGCTTATAAATTGGGAAAAAAGCTGTCAGTGGAAATGCCGATATGCGAGCAGATGTATGAAATCCTTTTCAATGATAAAAATCCGCGCTCTGCACTGCAAGACTTGATGAACAGAAGCTCGAAGAGCGAATGGTGGTGGTAGTTATTTTTCTGCCGATTCGCGATACAGCGTGGCATTGCCGGGATCGAGATATATCAGTTTTTCCCATACCATGTCGTTTTCATCTTCATATCCTTTAAAAAAGCTTGCCAGTTCCTGAGCTTTGGTATCAAAAAAGAGCTGCATGAGAACACTGGGCCCTGCTAATTTATTTTTCTTAAACATCACCAGCTTATCTAACACATCTACCATACCTTTTCTGCCTTTTTCAGGTTCGAAAGCCATTAAGTCAAGAGCATCGAAATAATAAGCAAACCATGTTTTTCTGATTGGATAATAACGGGGGTTTTGTATTTCAGCCATTAAGTTGTACTTAGTGAATTCACCGGGCTGGGAATAAGTTTCAAATCCTGCGGCATTATATGATGCTCCCATGTTTACAATTTTTCTGGCTTCGTCAAATGGCTTTTCACCGCCCAATTCTTCATAAGTTTCGAGGTCAAAGCCTATTACCAGGTACATATAATAGTCTATAACACTGGAAATGGGATCGAAACGCAGTGGATTATTAGTAAGACTTGCATTTTGCATGTACTCGAAGCTCCACTGGTCTTCGTAGAGTTTAAGATTGACGGATGATCCTTGATCGGGTCCGTCGATATAACGTTTTGAAATTACAAGCATTCTCACACCGTATATTTGATTGGCGCCGCCTGAAAGCACTATGCTCATTTCAACGGGAATTTTAGGCCCTTCCCAGCCGCTTTCAAGCCATCTCCGGTTATTGATATAATCTTCAAAATCACGCTCAAGAGTTGAAACAAAACGGCGGCTTTCAAAATCGAGCTGATCCATGTTAACTGTTACGTTGCAGTCAATCTCCTGACCTATCAGGTCTTGAATCAGAGAAAACAGGAAAAGCAGGAAAGCTATCAATATTTTCAGCAGGGTTCTCATTTAACTCCCAAAATATTTTATAAGTTTATCTAAGGCTATATACGAAAAAAATTCATCTTAATTGAGTTATTTATTGAAAATATTTATTAAAAATCAGTTTTTTTTTGAAATATTTATTCATTCTTTGCATATTGCTTTGTTTTTTAAAAATAATTAAGAATTATGAAAAATAGCTTACTGCTGAAAAAAGCTGAAGAATATGTTACCGCGGAATTCAATGAAAAAATTCCTAATGAATATGTTTATCATAATATTGAACATATAAAACGAGTTGTCAGAGATACCGAGGAGATAGGTGAAAAGGAGAACCTCAGCGAAAACGACATGGAAACAGCATTACTGGCGGCATGGCTGCATGACATCGGATATATAAACAGATATGATGATAACGAATATATTGGTGCTGAAAATGCAGCAAAATTTTTAAAAGATCAAGGGTGTACAGATAATAAAATAGAAGCCGTTAAGAAATGTATTGAAGCTACGAAAATGCCTCAGAATCCGCAAACGAAAATTGAGAAAGTTGTCTGTGATGCCGACTTGTCTAATTTCGGTAAAAAGTACTTTTTTGAAACATCTGAATTGATTAGAAGAGAAATGGAGTTTGCCCGAAAAGAAAATATATCTCTTCTTGACTGGTACAAGGATTCCGCAGAGCTTCTTAAAAATCATACTTTTCATACTGAATATGCCAAAATGGAATTCGACAAAAGAAAAAATAAAAATATAAAAGAACTTGAAAAACGAATAAAAGAACTTGATATGTCAGATAACAATCAAATTAAAAGCGAATTTTCGAAAAAAAGCAAGAAGAAAGATCCTTTGCAGAGTGCGAAGCCTCCCAACAGGGGGATAGAAACAATGTTTCGCAACAGCCTGAGGGGGCATCTGGATCTCAGCGGACTTGCAGACAATAAGGCAAATATCATGCTCAGCATTAATGCCATTATCATTTCAATAGTAGTGTCAAGTCTTCTGCCCAATCTTGAAAATAATTCAAAATACATAATACCTACTATTGTGCTGCTTTCGGTCTGTATTGTCACAATTATTTTTGCTACATTATCCACCCGGCCTAAAGTAACAGAAGGTATTTTTACCAAGGAAGACATTAAGCAAAAAAGAACTAATCTGCTCTTTTTCGGGAATTTTCATAAAATGGACTATGATGAATTTGAATGGGGCATGAAAGAAATGATGAAAAGCAGAGAATTCCTTTACAGTTCGATGATCAGAGACTTCTACGATTTGGGAAGGGTGCTTCATAGAAAATACCGTTTTCTAAGGATATGCTATACAGTTTTCATGTACGGTCTTGTTTTGTCAGTAATCACATTTATCATTTTTCTAGCGGCAGGAAGTTAAAAATCATCATATTTCTTCCGGTGTCAATATTCCTCTTTTTATTACCCTGTCGTATAAAGTAACATTGACTGCGTTGTTCAGATTAAGGCAGAATTTCGATGGTATGTAAACGAATCTCCTGCAAAATTTAAGAGACTCTCTGGGTATATCGCCGTCCTCAGGACCGAATACATAAAGCGCATTTTCGGGATGCTCAAAAGCTGTTAGTGGTTCTGCGTTTTCCATCAGTTCAATAGCAACAGGCACTATTTTTTTGTCGAAGCGGTTAAAAAGATAGTCGTCATTGATTATAACTATATCTCTGTAATCTTTATGGCGGAATTCACGCGGCATACGAAAGTTTTTGCCTCCGCTTATAGGTACACGGCTGCCGCTGAAAATCACCGCCTTTGCTCCGAAACAGGCAGCAGCGCGTACGGCTCCTGCAACGTTGTGCGGGTACTTAGGATTTATAAGCGCTATTGCAGGCGTAAACCTTTCGCTGAAAATTTTCTGATCTTTTGCAAGACGATGAATCTTGCCGCCCTCGAAATCTTCGGGACTGAACTGATGTCCTGCTGTTTTATAATCTATTCTTCCCATTTTATTCTTTGATTAAATAACTGTAAGGTACAAAGCATAATTGTTTATAACAAAATATTTTTATATACCGAAAATAAATACACCGTAAAAGAAGAAAAATATACTGAGTATAATGATTGAAGCAATGTTCAGGATGAAACCTGCTCTTATCATATCGCCAATTTTTATTTTGCCGGAGCCGAAAACAATAGCATTAGGAGGTGTGGCGACAGGCATCATAAAAGCGAAAGATGAAGCTATTGCCGCCGGGATCATAAGAAAAAGCGGATTCAGATTTACGGCAGATGACATTCCGGCAATAATCGGCATCATTGTGTTTGCTATTGCAGTATTGGAAGTAAATTCAGTGAGAAAGGTCATAGAAGCAGTCAGGGACAGGAGAAGAGGAAGCTCGGGTAAAGATTCGAGTGATGCAAGTTTCAAGCCTATTAGCTCAGAAAGTCCCGAATCCTGAAACCCTTTAGCCAATGCGAAACCTCCCCCGAAAAGGATAAGAATACCCCACGGCAGTCCGGCAAAAACAGTTTCATCAAGTATGAATCTGCTCTTTTCGCTTTTGGCAGGTATAATAAATAAAAGAAAGGATGTGAAAATTGCAACTGTACCGTCGTCTATCATATCGGGATCCGGAAAAATATTTGACCATCCGGGAAGTATTAATCTGCCTAAAACAATATCAGCTCTGAATATCCATAAAAAAGCAGCGAGAATTAATACCAGAAGCGTTATTTTTTCTTCGTAAGAGGCTTTGCCCAGTTTTTTATATTCTTTTTTTACAATAGACTTATCAATTTTAATATTTCCAGTATTTCGAAAAATCACTTTTGTCATCAAAATCCACGTTGATAAAAGCATTATGACTGTCAGAGGCAGACCGAAAAACATCCATTTTGCAAAGCTTATTTCGGGCGCTTCGGGAAAGGTCATGTGGTAAATCCTGTGAAAAACAAGATTAGGAGGAGTGCCAATGAGGGTCGCTGCTCCGCCGATAGAACAGGCATAGGCAATGGACAGCAGTAAAACAGCAGGAAACAGCTTCATATTTCTTGATGAATATTCTTCAACTTTTGAAGCTATTGCAAGCCCTACCGGCAGCAGCATGACTGCTGTTGCTGTGTTTGATATAAACATTGAAAGCAGAGCGGATGCCGACATAAATGAAAAAATGAGAGTTCCCGAGGAGCCGCCCATTTTAGAGATTATGTACAAAGCTATTCTTTTGTGGACATTCCATTTCTCCAGAGACGCTGCAATTATAAATCCCCCGAGAAAAAGAAGAATTGTGCTGTTGAAGTAGGTTTCGGCAATTTCTTTCCCTGACAAAACACCTGAGAGCGGAAAGAAAACTATCGGAATGAGAGCTGTTACCGGAAGAGGCAGCGCTTCGGTCATCCACCAGACTGCCATAAGAACCGCTGCGGCAGCAGTTAGAGATGCATCCGGATTTTCAGGGAACAGACTGTAAAGCAATAAAAATGTAAAAATTACTGCTCCTGCTCCTAAACCGATGTTCTGATGTAATCCTCTTTTTTTCATATTTCCGGCAGAAAACTGATATTTTTCTTTGGCTGTTAAAATAATAAATTTATGTTTTATACAAAATAATTGTTCATTAGAAGAGTAAAATCAATGCTGCCCAAAAGGAAAAAAGAACCACATACTAATGATGGTGTATTTTGCCGGAAAAGTAAATCTGCAGCTTCCTGAGAATGCTCTGACAATATAATATTATTAAAACCGAGTAAGCCGGCTTCAGAAGAAATAGCAGCAGGTTCCAAAGAACGCTCATTTGGGGGTTTTGTGATTATTAATTGGCGGCAAAGCGGTTTTATTGCTTTGAGCATTTTAGATACATCTTTATCATTCATTGCAGCAAACAACACTGTCCATTCCATATTATCACCGAGACATTTTTGTAAAGTATCAGACAGCATTTCGAGAGCTTCCGGATTGTGAGCCGAATCGATTACGAAAGGCGGATTTTTCCTGATAAGTTCTATTCTACCTTTTATTGCTGAGTTCTCTTTGGCTTTCTTAATACCTGTACTAATATATTCATCATTGAAATTACCGAGTTTTTTTACAGCTGAGACTGATGTCAAAATATTTCTAATTTGATGCTCACCGGCAAAAGGCGATAAAATTTTTAACGGCGGATTATTTTCAGAAAAAAGACTGAATGACATGGTAATATCATCATTATATCGGATTTTCCGTATTTTGAATAAATTGCAGGGGCTTATGAATTCCGAAGATTTCTCTGCGGCAATATCTTTAATTACTTTCAGTGCATCCGATTTCCTGACGCTGCAAATAACAGGAACATTTTTTTTAATGATGCCCGCCTTTTCAAAAGCAATTTTTTCTATGGTATCACCAAGATATTGAGTATGCTCCAGTCCAATTTCCGTAATCACGGTTAAAACCGGTTCGATAACGTTCGTCGAATCAAATCTGCCGCCCATACCTGTTTCAATCACGCAGAAATCAGGATTATTCCGTGCGAAATACTTAAATGCCATGGCAGTTGTTATTTCAAAAAAAGTAGCGCCGCATTCCCTGCCGTATTCCATGAATTCTTCAGCAAGGCTGACAAGTTCGTCATCATCGATCATCTTTCCGTTTATTAAAAATCTTTCGTTGAATTTAGAAATATGAGGAGAAGTATAAAGAGCTGTTTTGCAGCCCGCTTCAATTAATATTGAAGCAATAGTTCCGCAGACAGTACCTTTGCCGTTAGTGCCGGCGATGTGAATACATTTCAAAGATTTATGAGGATTTCCCGCTTTTTTCAGGATATATTCTGTTCTTTCCAGTCCGGGTTTTATACCAAACCTCTGCAAAGAATAAAGATCATTTAGTATTTGTATTTTTTTTGAAATCATTGTAACTTTCTCTGTTTCTGATTGTAAATCATATAATAAGATTTTGTGGGTCCGATTATTTGAAATATATGCAAAGTGTCAAAAAATCAATAATTAAGACACAGCAGCGTTTTAATGTTAAGAAAAATAAAAGAACGAATTATGAAAAAAACAAAAATATCACAAATATTGCTGATAACAGCGGTTTTTTTTCTGACTCTTTTTGGTGCAGAGGTATTATCTCAATCAAAGAACCCCAAACCGCTGCTCAGAAAAGAAGCTTTTTTGAAACAAAGAGCATATCCCGGAACTGACATACCAAGGCAAATCAGAGTAAACGCTTTAAAAAAAGTTGACAATGAAATGCTTCCCGAAAAACACAGGGATAAAATATTAGCAGATATGCCCGAGTGGCAGTGTATCGGTCCCCGGAGTATAGCCGGAAGAGTGAAATCAATTGTATTTCACCCCGAAAATGAAAATATTTTATATATAGCTGCCGCAAGCGGAGGAATTTGGAAAACTACCGATAAAGGTTCGTCATGGGTTCCGCTTTTTGATGAAATGCCTTCATTAGCTTTTGGAAGCATTGCCGTTGATCCTGTCAATCCTGATATTCTCTATGCGGGTACGGGTGAATCTGCTCTCGGAGCGGGTGTGGTTTATATGGGTGCCGGTATGTTTAAAACTACTAACGCAGGTACCGACTGGAAATACATAGGATTAGGAAAAATTGGGGCTTTTTCGAAAGTATATGTTCATCCAAAAAATGCTTCATTAATAATTGCAGGTGCGTCAGAGATGGAAAGCGGTTTATATATTTCCACGAATGCAGGCATGACTTGGCAGAGAAATTTTGAACTTCCAGTAACGGATATTTCCCTAAATCCTGCCGATGAAGATGAATTTTACATAGGAGTCTCGGGAAGAGGCATTTATTACTCAAGCGACGGGGGAAATACATGGGAAAAGCGAAATAAGGGCATTCACAGCGGCATAGGCAGGGTCTCGGTACAGATGTGCGTATCTAATCCTGATATATTATATGCTCTTATGGAAATAAATGAAAAAGGGAGGATATACAAATCATCTGACAAAGGGAAAAACTGGACGGCAGTTTTCGACGGCGGGGAAAGTTTTTTCTATTACCAAGGTTTTTACAATAATTTTATTATGGTTCACCCTTCAAATCCAAGTCATGCCGTAGCAGGCGGAATAGATATTTATCTTACCACCGACGGAGGTAAAAACTGGAGCAATAAATCCAAAGCATACAGCGGTGGCAATGTACACATGGACCAGCACTGCGGGGTATATAACCCACAAAATCCCGATGAGATATTTATCGGTAATGACGGAGGAGTTTACAGAAGTACAGATGCTGGTCAGACATGGCTGCCTAAAAACAACCAATTGGCAATAACTCAGTTTTACGCTTTAGCTCTTGATGAGAGGCAGGCTTACCGTACTTTTGGTGGAACCCAGGACAACGGCACGAGCGGAAATCCCTCATCGGAAACCTGGGATGTTTTACTGAAAGGAGACGGATTCCGCGTGATAGTTGACCCTGATAATGCAGATATTATTTACGGAGAGTATTACAACGGCGGGCTTTGGAAGTATGACTTAAAGGAAAATAAGAAATCAACGATTACAAACGGAATACCCGCAAACGATTACGGCTCGTGGAACTCACCTTTTTTAAAGTCGCCGATAGATAATAATGTTTTTTATCACGCCCGTACCGCTGTTTATAAATCAACCAATAAAGGCAGTAATTGGGAAAAAATTTCAAAAAATCTTTACGCACCCATAAGCGCACTGGAAATTTCCGATGCTGACGGAACCAAGATTTGGGCAGGTAGCGAAGCAGGAGAGTTTTATTTCTCTGCAGACGGTAATAACTGGCAAAACTTTAGCGGCTCAGGTATTCCCAACAGATTTATAAGCGATATAGAATCTTCTCATCAAAATTCATCCAAAGTCTATATAAGTGTTTCAGGTTACGGCTCCGGACACGTTTTCAAATCTATAGACAATGGGGAAACATTTACTGACATTGGTTCAAATCTGCCTGATATACCGGTTAATGCACTTGCTGTGCATCCTGATAATGATGATATCGTCTTTGCCGCAACAGATATTGGCGTTTTCTACACACCTGACGGAGGATTCCAATGGATGAAATACGGCAAGGTGCTGCCGAATTGTCCTGCAGTTGATCTTGAGTTCCACACAAACAAGATTTTCTTTCCGGAATATATGCTCAGGGCTGCAACACACGGAAGGTCAATCTGGGAAATCCCCGTTTCTGCTGATATAATCCCGGAGCCTCAGATACTCAGCCCTGCCGGTGGAGATTTCTTTGTTAAGGGAAGCCTGACACGGATTTCGTTTACGGGTTTTTCCCTGCCTGTCAAAATAAGATATTCACCGAACAACGGCAATGATTGGAAAATATTAACTGAAAATGCTTCTGAGAATTATTTTGACTGGAAAATAAATGAAGACGAAACGGATTTCGGAATAATCGAGATAAGCTCAAATGAAAATCCGCAGCAGAAGAAAAATTCCCCGAATTTCAGTATTCTGCCGAGGAAAAACGGTTCATTGATAAAAACCGGAGGAGTACCATTCAATACTTACGGTATAGCTTATAACGGCAATGGAGCACTGTGGGCAGTGACTAACGATAAAGGCATAGTTTACAAAATTGATGCCGATACTTATGAAATATTGGGTGAGTTTATGATACTTTATGATATTATCTTGACTGACATTGCCTATGATTCCAAAAGTAAAAGACTGTATTTTGCTAAACCCTACAACTTTCAAATCGGCGGCAGTATTGAGATAACCGATACCGGCGGTAATTATCAGTACAATTATAACTCTCCCGCAGAGTTTCCCTGCGGGCTGGCTGTTTCCGGCGGGAAATTGATATGCGGAGACAGGGACGGGGAGAGAATGATTTTTGTATTAAATCCCGAAAACGGTAATGTTTTGTATGAGAAAAAAAATCCTTTTCAGGAAACTTACGGACCACGCTGTCTTTGCACAGACGGAGAATACATTTATCAGGTATCTACCAGATATGCAGAGACTACAATTCAGGAATCTATGCTTATTAAAATGGATAAAGAAAATTTTACTTCGCTTGACACTGTTTATCTAAACTGGCAGGACGGAGTGATAAGCGCACGGGGATGCGAGTATGATCCCCGTGACGGAAGTTTCTGGATAACTGACTTGTACGGCAGTATTTATAAGATTGCTGCATTTGACGAACCAACCGAAGTAAAAGAAAACAAACAAAAAAAACATGTTTCAACAAACATTTATCCTAATCCTGCCGATAACCACATAATTGTAACTATTAATCAAACAGAATTTTCAGATGACGTAATGGTTGAAATATACAATGGCTTAGGTATATTACTTGGTACGCATTTTGCTGATGACGGGCATGGAGTAAGCCGGAGCTGCAAAATAAATACGGCAGGTTTTCCTGCTGGCATGTATTATTTGAAAATTCGCAGCGGCAGAGGAATTTTTTCTATAGTAAAACCCTTTGCCGTTACAAGATAATTTTTTTTAAGCGTATTATTAATTAAATTTGTTTTTAGCCGATAAGGTAAAGTAGGATTTGCTGAAGAGAAAGCAAAATAGCGATGAAGACTATGGAAACTCAGACAGGTATCTAATCACTTACGCCGATTTGATTACCTTGCTGCTGGGCTTGTTTGTAATTCTATATGCATCTTCTCAGGTTGACATAGACAAGTTCACAGAAGTTTCAAGAGCTCTGGAAGAATATTTCAGACCGAAAGAGCAGGTACTTGAGGGCGGAGACGGGCTGATGGAAGCCCGCAGAGGCATTCCCGAGCCGATACTGCCCACTTCTACGGAAATCTCTCTTCAGGAAGTAGAAATAAAAGCTCGCAGGCTGCTCGAGCAGTTCATTGATAATGATTTTCTGACTATACGAAGGACAGCATCGGGAATAATACTATCCCTGCCTGAAAAATTGCTTTTTCAATCCGGGCAGGCGGAACTTCAACCCGAAGCAACTGCGGCGCTCGATTCGTTGACTGTACTTCTTACCGGGCTGCCAATGCAGATATCTGTTGACGGTCATACCGATTCGGAACCTATTCGTTCCTTCAGGTATGAATCTAACTGGCATCTTTCTGCTGCAAGGGCTCTCAGTGTTGCTTATTATCTGATGCGCAGGGGAGTGGCTGAAGAAAATTTGGTAATAAGAGGCTTCGGTTCGCAAAGACCGATTGCCGATAATGCCACCGATGAGGGGCGGTCAGAAAACCGAAGAGTGGAGATTACTATAACGGAGCTTCCTGTTGACGCATTGTCTGCAGAGGGATACTACCAAAAAGAAATTGCGGATACTATCGCAACAGACAGATAAGATGAAATATTTTAAATCAAATAAATAAGAATTATGATTGAAAAGACTGACAAAGAAATAAGGGTAATTAAAACGCTTCATTTCGGAGAGCTTGAAATAAGCCCTGAGCATATTTTTCATTTTGAAGACGGTATGCTCGGGTTCGACGGCTTACGCGAATATGTCCTTATTAGCGAAGAAGAAACAGTGCCTTTTAAATGGCTTATTTCCATGGAGCAGCCTGAGATTGGGTTTCCGATGCTAAGTCCGTGGCATATAGACTTGTCTTATAAGGCAGGGAAAAATATTGATTTGGAAAAAGAAGTGCTTCTTGTTGTGGTTACTCTCGAAAATGAAAAAGGAAAGATGACTGCAAATATGAAAGCTCCCGTAGTGCTGAATGTTGAAACTCAAAAAGGCAGGCAGGAAATACTTCCTTCCGATAAATATTCTGTCAGTCACGTAATAACAGGCTCTGACATTAAAGAGCAGGTATAGTAGTAATTTTGTTTTTTATTTGATAAAGAATTTTTTTATTTACGAATAATGTTCGTTGATCAAAGAATTACGTAAAAGGATTTACCAACAATATTGGCAGGATGTGAAGAATGCTTGTACTCTCCCGTAAAATCGGCGAAGTGATAACCATTGGGACTTCCGTTAAAATAACGGTACTTAGCTTTGACAGAGGTATTGTGCGTCTCGGAATAGAAGCGCCGAAAAGCATACCCGTTCACCGTAAAGAAGTTTACGACAGAATAATCGAGCTGAATCAGCAGGCAGCTAAGACTGAACTCAATAATCTGAAAATGATGATGATACGCTCCAACGTTAAGTTCCAAAGACAAGACGACAAGGAAGTAAAAGTTCCGGAGGTGTTTTTTCCTGCAAAAAAATGAATTTTAGAAAAAAAAAAGAAAGATATAAATAATGCCGGGCAGCAGCGTTTTAGTTATAGATGATGATATTTGGATGCAGAGAATTCTTTCCAAAACTCTGCAAAGTTACGGATTCCAGGATACTTTTTTGGCATCTGACGGTTTTGAGGGAATTGCCATTGCAGTAGAGGAAAGACCGCTTTTGATTATTTTAGATATACTTATGCCGGAGCTTTCCGGACACCTTACGCTTAAAATTTTAAAATCTATTAAAACCACTAAGGATATACCCGTTGTAATGGTTTCTGCTCTTTCCGACACCGAAAATCTCGGATTAGCAGTTAAGTACGGCACTGCGGGTTTTATTTCAAAACCGTTTACCCGATCAACAGTTTACGAAAAGCTTATCTCTATTTTCGGCAAAGAAAAATTAGATAAAATTGCAAAAGGCGAAGAAATCGAGCTAAAACCCGACTATTCAAGGGATATTCTCGAAGATGACATTCTGTCTGAAACTGAAATCCCGGAGGATTTCGACGTTGAGGAAATTGAAGAAACTAAACGTAAAACTCCGGTTGATCAGGACAGACTTTTAAAGCATTATCAGGATGATGAAAAACGAAGTATAGAATCTATCAAGAAACTGCTGTTGAAATCCAGGAAGTAGTTATGTTATCTTCTTTTCATACAATCTGTAAGTTTTATATACCTCTCCCTTCATTGTCTGAGTAAGACCTCTGTTCATCATTACGTTGTCTTCAAGTACCCACGAAGCCTCTCCGTTGACGTATCCCTGCTTTATGCCTCTATGCCCTAATTCGTAATACAGAGCGGCATCGACGCCTGTTTTTTGAAATTTTGGAGTAACCCCGAGAGCAATAATTCTCATAAAATCTATCTTTTTCTTTTTAGTTAAAATATGCCACAAAGCTCCTAAAAGACTTCCGCTTTTGTTGTGGATAAGACATTGATTTATGTCGGGCAGGCCTATGCCGAAACCCGCAAGTTCATCTTTTATAGTCATTATTATCGCAACTTTCGGGTCTGCTATCTGTTTCAGTCCCACAGCGAGATGATCCATTTCCTCCTCTGTCCATTTAACAAATCCCCAGTTAGGTTCCCATGCAGAATTGTAAACTTCTTTTATATCATCTATATCTTTTTCAAATTGATTTTTATCCTTAAGATTTACCTCTCTGAATTTAATATCATATCTTTTATGAATCAGGTCTCTCAGGCGCTTGAGTTTGTCGGATTCAAATCCTTCCTTCAAATAATAGGCGTAAAGGTCTTTAGCTTTTACGAATCCGCTGTTTTCTAAAAGCTTAATATAATAGGGAGGATTATACGTATCAAGGATAACAGGGGGGGAATCAAAACCGTCAACCAGCAGTCCTATTTCATCATTCATAGAAGGATTTTCAGGTCCCCGCATAGTATCCATATCTTTTGTGCGCAGCCACTCTGCGGCGGCATCGAAAAGAGCATTGGCGGTTTCCTGATTGTTTTCACACTCGAACCATCCGAAAAAACCGACTTTGTCATTATGAGTTTTGTTGTGGTTATAGTTAACGATTGCGGCAATTCTGCCTGCAGTCTCACCGTTTTTTTCGGCTGTGAAGAGCTGAAGTTCTGCATGCTTATAAAATGGATTTTTCTGCGGGTCCATATCATTCATTTTATCGGCAATCACGGGAGGAACCCAATAAGGATCGGACTTGTAAAACTGCCACTGGCTTTTTATAAATTTTTTTCTTTCAGAACGCGAATTATTGTCCAGCTTTTGAATTTTTACGCTCATATTCTTCCTTTTTTCTTAAAATAAAAAAGCTAACTTACGAAAAAAAATTGAGTTCACATTAAATTGCTAATATATCAAAAATTTTTGATTAAATAACGCAGGTTAGATTTAGCTTTTCAATTTTCAGGCAGCAGCAAAGTAAAATCGGAGCCTTTGTTGACCTCGCTTTCAACTAAAATATGACCTTTCTGGAGCTCAGCCATTTTTTTTGTGAGTGTCAGTCCTATGCCAACTCCTTCGTGCATTCTGGCTATGCCTTCGCTGCCCTGACGGAATGCCTCGAAAATATTGTCAATGTTGGACGGTGAAATGCCTGAACCGGTGTCGATTACACTAATGCATGCCCATGGTTTGCTGTTGAATGTCCGCCGATAGGCTTTTATGGTAACACCGCCTTTTTGAGTGTATTTAAGGGCATTATCCAGCAGATTGAAAAGTATCTGAATTGTAAGGTTTTCATCTATTACTGCAGATAAGTCTTCGTTTTCGATAATTATTTTAAAATTTAGGGCTTTGCGCGTGAAGCTGTCTTCAAAGGTAATGCAGTATGAACGTAGAAAATCTCCCAGATTTATTTTCTCCAGATGAACATTCTTTCTGGTAGTTTCCAGTTCTGAAAGAGCCAGAAGAGAGTTTAAAGTTCTTTCAAGTCTTACTCCCGATTCTTTAATATACCCAGCCATTTCAAGTAGTTCTTCATCTTTGATTTCATCCATCAATATTTGTGCAAAACCCAGAATGCCGTTGAGCGGAGTACGGAGTTCATGCCCTAAATTATTTAGTATTATAGTCTTAAGTCTATTAGCTTCATCTGCCTTTTTTCGTGACAGATTTATCTCGTTTTGGATTTCCTTAAGAGCGCTTATATCGCGGTCAATACAATAATATCCTGTATATTTGCCGTTTTTATCTTTTACTCCTATCATTTTGGAGTAAATATATTTTAGCTCCCCTGTTTTGGTATAAAGTCTGTACTCAGTTTCAAAAAATGGGCATCCTTCCTTATGCTCTTTGAAAAAAGCTTTGGCAGCTTCCAAATCTTCAGGGTGGAGAATTTCTTCCCAGATATTGGGATATTCTTTAAATTCCTGAAGACTGTAACCTGTAACAGCTTCATTTGCACTATTCATCAGCGAGAGTTCACCGTCGAGACTTTGGAAATATATCATGTCGTCAGCGCTTTCAATAAAACTCTTTAGTCTTTTTTCTGCAAAATCGAGCGCTGTTTCCATTTCACGCTGACGTGTCATATCGCGCAGGCTCATCCTGCATGAATGAGGTTCCGAGCCGGAACTTTCTGCAACGGCATTTACGGATACAATTAATTTTTCACTGCCGGCGGCACTGAGTTCTATCTCTATGTTCTCTATAAAGTTAATTCTTTTTAAGTCCTGAAATATTTTTTCCGGTTCGTCGGCGGAGTTTTCTGACGTGAAATCTTTTAGGTATCTTCCCGTAATATCTTTTTTACTAAGAGAGAATTTCTCGGCAAATCTTCCGTTGCATTTTATTATTTTTCCCGAAACCAGTGAAACGGTAAGAAACATATCGGGAGCGCTTTCATAAAGACATTCATATTCTTTGTTTATTACTTTCAGTGAAACAATAGTATTAACCTTTTTTGTTATATCATTGAAAATAAAAGATGTTAAGTTTCTATCAGGGTGTAAGATGCTTATTTCAAAATGTTTTTCAAGAGGCTCGAAATAAGTCTCGAATTCAACAGTATTTCCTGTATCTGAGCTTTGCAGAGTTTGTTCCAGCCAAGGGGGGGATTTCAAATTGAATACATCGGTTATGATTTTACCTGCAAGCTTATCGGAACTAAGTCCGGAAATTTCCGAAAAAGCTTTATTTGCGTATAATATTTTATAGTCCCTTATTTGATTTTTTTCATCATATAAATAACTGCATAGTAAAAAAGGTTTTTTCAAGCTGTCAATGATGCTTTTAAAAAGATAATCATTGTTTTTTATATTAGTATTTAATTGCATTATTTAAGCAGCATCGTTATTCTTAGAAATCGAAATTTTATCTGATATAATATTTTGTTTGAAGACAAATATAGTTAATTTCATTAAATATTTTACAATAATACCTTACAAGATAAAGATAATAATAAAATATTCAATAATATTATCATAATTTTTTTTGAATGAGTATATTTTATATATTGAATTTATTAGTAGATACTATTTCTTTAGATAGAATGATTATAGTTACTGAAAAGTTAAATTAAAATTATTTTAATATTTATCAGTCATATTACTTTAAAGGAATACTGTATTAATAAAGAAATTGAACCGGAATATGCAGGATAACGGCAGCGAAACCAAGCAGTTTATTGAAATAATACTTGCCGACGACCACGAAGTAGTACGTGCAGGCTTGAGACGCCTTCTGGCAATTGATAAAACCATAAAAGTGCTGGATGAAGCCGGCAACGGAGAAGATGCTTTTAAACTGGTAGAATACCACAAGCCCCACGTCGCTCTTCTCGATATAATGATGCCGAGAATGGACGGCATCGATGCAACGAGAAAAATTAAATTGGGGTTTCCGGAAACTCTGGTAGTTATGCTTACTGCTTTTGAAGATTTTAACCATATAGAAAAAGCCCTTTCCGCAGGTGCTGACGGCTATCTTTCTAAAGACATAAGTGCAAAAGACTTAGTGAATGCAATACACGATGTGAACCACGGACAGCGCGTCTTCAGCAAATCCGTATTAAGGCTGCTGCAGAGGAAATTCCGCACCGGCGACAGCGATGAAGAATACGAAACCGTTACTATATCTAAACGCGAACAGGAAATACTCAATCAGGTGGCTCTCGGGAAGACCAGCAAGGAAATCGCCGAATTTCTTAGTATCAGCGATAGGACAGTGCAGTCTCACCGCGCCAATATTATGGAAAAACTCGGCATAAAGAACACCGCAGGACTTGTCCGCTATGCAATTTTTCACTCCGAAGATTATTAAGTTTCTATTAAGAAAACAAATTGGCAGTGTTTTTGTAATGATATTCTTATTTTAAAAAATTCATGAGAATCCGATTATTTCTGAAAAAATGAAATCAAGAATGTCATTCTGAACTTGTTTCAGAATCTCACGAATGAAGATACTCTAACTTGAGATGATGGAACGAGTTTAGTATAACAAAGATATGGTTTTTAAGAAATAGGATAAAAAAACAAACAGATAAAACATACATGATTCGGGAAACACATAAGGATATGATTTTTTCAAGAAAGATGTCCGACACCTTCAAGGTGTCTGACATCTGACAGTTAAAAAGTCCCCTCTTGAGAGGGGATTAAGGGGTGTGTCTATCAATCGTGAGATTCCTGGGGCAAGTGCGGAATGACATATTGTAAATAAAAAAATAACATACAAAACATCCAGCAAGGAAAAAACAAGTAAAATTACGTAGTTTTACGGATTGTTTATATACATAAATATTCATATTTTTGAATACATTCCATATTATATGTATGGAATGAAATGAAAAACGAGAAAGAATGAAAATAAATAAAGGCGGACGCTTATGCACTGCAATACCATCTTAAATATTTTTTCAAGGACGGCAGGGGGGCTTAGTTTTAAGTTTTTACTGACAGGCTTGATACTTACCGCTGTGCTTTTTCCGCAGGGGAGAGCTTTAGCACAGCAGGACAACGTCGGCATAGGGACAACCACCCCCGACGGTACGGCTATCCTCGACCTTGTTTCGACCACCAAGGGTTTTCTGGCGCCGAGGATGACCGAAGGAGAAAGAACATCAATATTAAATCCCGCTGAAGGTTTGATTGTTTATCAGACAAATAACACTCCGGGCTTTTACTACTATGATGAAGATGAAGGAAGCTGGTTGAGAATAATAAGCAACACAGCTACAGTGCCTTTTGATTTGATAACAGCGGCTACGAATACCGGTCAAGCTCTTGTAGTTGGGGACGGCTCCTCTCTTGTACCTACCGGAACTGGGTATATTCAGGCAAACAGATTTGTAGGTTCTGGTTCAACAAGTGATGCAATTGACCTGCCAACCGGAGAAGTAAATGGAATTTTACCGGTTGCCAACGGCGGAACGGGGATTTCCACGGCTCCTCAAGATTTACAATTACTAACCGGAAACGGAACAGATTATGATCTACAGTACATAGCTGGGGGCAGCAATATTATTGTGTCGAAAGGATCAGGCAGTATAACAATAAGCGCTACAGGATTAGAGTCGCCGCTAACATTTGAAAACGGACTGACAAGAACTGCTAATACAATTACCTTAGGAGGTAATTTAAATCAGGAAACAACAGTCGAAATAGATGGAAACAATTTAATATTGAGCACTGACGGAGATGCAGGAAGTGTAAAAATAGGAAAACTAACAACAAACGGAGTAGTAAAAACAAGCAACGGTGATGGCACTCTGTTAATAGAAGAAGTATTATCAATATCGAATGGTGGAACATCTTTAAGCACTACTCCCGAAGACCTACAGCTTCTAACCGGAAACGGAACAGATTATGATCTACAGTACATAGCTGGGGGCAGCAATA
>CAZOBD010000003.1:8956-15138 GCA_964577665.1 uncultured Hyphomicrobiales bacterium | reverse complement strand
CTAACCGGAAACGGAACAGATTATGATCTACAGTACATAGCTGGGGGCAGCAATATTATTGTGTCGAAAGGATCAGGCAGTATAACAATAAGCGCTACAGGATTAGAGTCGCCGCTAACATTTGAAAACGGACTGACAAGAACTGCTAATACAATTACCTTAGGAGGTAATTTAAATCAGGAAACAACAGTCGAAATAGATGGAAACAATTTAATATTGAGCACTGACGGAGATGCGGGAAGTGTAAAAATAGGAAAACTGACTACAAACGGAGTAGTAAAAACAAGTAACGGTGATGGCACTTTGTTAGTAGCCGATGTTGATTTGGCAAATGAAGTGACAGGAGTTCTTCCAATAGCTAATGGCGGCACAGGAACAAATAATTCCAATTATACCGATAGTGAATTTGTTATTTACAATTCAACTGATGACCGTCTTGAATCAAGCGGTTTTGATGAAAACAGTTTTGCTCAGGCTGACCACAGCCACTCGCTTTTAACTCCGGGTACAGGATTAACCGGTAATGCTTATGACGGTTCGAGCGCAGAGACATGGAATATAGATTTTGACACTGACGGTTCTTCAAATTTAGTGGCAAGAGCTGACCACAGCCACACTATTACAGAATTAGAAGCTTCTGACTGGCAGATATTTTACTCTGACGGGAGTGGAGCTGTTCAGGAACTTGCTTTGGGTTCTAGCGGACAGATTTTGCAGTCTGCAGGCAATGCTGAGCCCGGATGGGTTGAACCTGCAACGGGCACTGTAGAATCCGTCGGTCTTGAAATGCCGGATATTTTTTCTTCTTCACCTACCTCTGTGGAATCAAGCGGAACTTTTACGGTAAGTTTTAACGACCAATCTGCCAATACTGTATTTGCAGGACCTGCAAGCGGCGCCGATGATGTACCCACATTCAGAGCATTAGTTTCTGATGATATTCCCGACCTGCCTGCTACTAAAATTACTTCCGGCACTTTTACTGTTTCACAGGGGGGTACCGGCACTGATGATTTAACAGGAATGCTCAAAGGAAACGGCACTAATGCATTTACGGGGATTACGAATCAGGAAGGAAATGTTACTTTTTGGGAAGGTAATAATACAATCGGCGGGGAAAACGATTTTCAGTACAACAGCAGTACAAATGTTCTGACGGTTTCTTCCGGTACTATTAACACTGACGGAATAAACCTGACTGATCATTTTAAATTAACTGCAGGAGCCTTTGACGAATATGTTTTAACATCAGATGCAAACGGCGTTGGAACATGGCAGCCCGCTCCGACTGCAAACGCATGGCTTATAGGAGGGAATGATTTGTCTGCGAACGGCGATTTTGGTTCATCCAGCTCATACAGCGTTAATATTATTACAAACAATCAGCCCCGCATGAAAATTGATGGTGAAACAGGCTTTATTAGTATTTCAGGAAGCGCTCAGGTTGATCAGAATCTTACGGTTGCCAACGGCGATTTAACTATAAGCAGCGGTTCGCTTTATGCAGAAGCGAGCTCAACCATAAACAATGACTTGTATGTTAACAATAATCTGATTCTGGATAACGAACTATGGCTTATGAATGCTTCCGGCAATTATACCGGTTTTAAAGCACCATCGGATTTATCAAATATAATTTACACTTTACCGGAAGCAGACGGCTCTAACGGACAATATTTAACTACGCTCGGCGGCGGCTCGCTTACGTGGACTTCGCCTCAGTCTTCAACTGTTTCTCTGCCGGCGGCATCTCAAAATCAGACAATGTATTTCGACGGCTCCGGCTGGGCTTCGAGTACTTTTTTAACTAATAACAACAGTTCCGTTGTTGCAATAAACCAAGCAAGCCCGTCAAATACGGTAGTTTTGGATGTAGGAGGAAACGCCCGCTTCGGCACTTCTTCCAGCACTGTAACAGTTGACATACAGGGCGATTTGAATGTAAGCGGCCATATCGACCCGATTTCTCTTACATTACAGCCGCAGAGCAACGCCCCGGCAGGAAACACTAAAGGACAAATGTATTATGACAACACAGACGGACTGAAGGTGAATGACGGAAGCGGGTGGAGCGGAATTACAAGTTCCTGGACGAAAACCAATGATGATATCTATTATAACAGCGGAAATGTTGGTATTGGAAATGACAATCCTTCAACTGAGTTAGATATTACGGGAAGTATTAATTCTTCGGGTACCATTACTGCGAAATCTGAGTTGGCAATATCTAATTCAAGCAGCAAAACTTCATCATTTGTTACTTCTGCTTCACAAAGCCCTAATGATATTAAATACACACTTCCAACAGGTTATCAATCAAATACTTATACTTATTTGGAAAATGACGGCAGCGGAAATTTAAGCTGGACAAGCGCTCCTAAGGTGCAGAAAATAGTTTATAGTTCCCAGGCTTTGATCAACTTAACAACAGCCGTTACGACTATAACAATCAATTCAAGCTATATTAGAATATCTGCTGATCACAATACTGATAACAGAGAATTAAGATTATCAGATGGAACAACTGTCGGTCAAACTCTACTTATTCAGAGTACAACTAGAGATGGTAACGGCGCACGAATATTGGAATCAAGCGGAAATTTAAGGC
The DNA here is from genome assembly GCA_964577665.1 of uncultured Hyphomicrobiales bacterium. Lineage (GTDB taxonomy): Bacteria > Bacteroidota > Ignavibacteria > Kapaibacteriales > UBA2268 > CAYVTD01. Next base: position 12,530 of record CAZOBD010000003.1, on the reverse strand, counting down.
TTGCAGATGGAAGTGGAAGTAGAAGGAACATTAATTATTCAAATGTTTTAACATTGATTTGGGACGGTACTTATTGGGTAGAAACATCTTTTGCTAATCACGATAATTAAAATGCACGGAACGGAAATAAATAAAGCAGAATATTTGGAAGACTTTAAGATTGCAGTAGAGTTTTGTGGAGGTACTGAAAAACTTATTAACTTGGAGTTTGTACTTTTAAAAGACGAAAGAGAAAAATACAGAGAGCTTCTCGATGTGGAGAAGTTCAAAAATTTTTACGTTCATTCAAATACGATTTTTTGGGAAAACGGAGCGACTTTCGCTCCCTGCTTTTTGTATGAGCTGGGGGTGCCGGTCGTGATGGAAAGGGAATACGCTTGATCCCCCTTGCGTCCCCCTTATAAATAAGGGGGATGAGAGATCCCCCTAACCCCCTTATAAATAAGGGGGAATAAAAACGGCTTACTCTCTCCCTTACTTGTAAGGGAGGGCTGGGGAGGGATCTCTTTTAAAATGCGGGTAATGTCAGTCTTGAGAGGGGATAAAGGGGTGTGTTCCTTTTAATTCGCAATTATCAATAGAATTATTCATTACAGGAATAGACCCCATCCCCAGCCCTTCCCCAAGGGGAAGGGAATCAATGACTTAGTCCCCTCCCCTTGGGGAGGGTTAGGGTGGGGTTAATGAATGATGATAATTGTTTTCAGACTTTCGCTTTTGATACAGCCCCTTTGACGAAAGAAAGGGGTGTGTTCCTTTAATAAATAATGGGAGGTTTTACGACAGATAAAATACATAGAATGATGACTATTATCGCGGCGGTGTTTTTAATACTGCCGGCGGGTTCTTTGTATTCGCAGTCAACTACGATGACTCTGGCGGAAAATTCTATTTTTTATATGGCGCCTGATGCTTTTGTAACAATTGACTGCAATCTGCTGATGGAAAACTCCTCTAATTTTTATTATCAGAATACATCTTCCCTGCGCTTAGGCGGGGACTGGATAAACAACGGCGTAAGCGGCGTAAGTTCCCATACTGTTACGTTTTACGGAAACAATGACCAATATATAAACGGAAATACAAGCACCACTTTTTGGAGCCTTATACTCAGCAAAACCGCCGAAGACGCAATACTTGCCATAGATACCTACATCAGGAGAAATCTGGATTTTAACTCCGATGCCAACTTAGAGCTTAACCAAAATGACCTGTATATAGAGAAAACAGGCAGCATTTACGTTGACAATACCCCTGCGGATACCGCATTGGAATTTTTCGATGCCGACAAGTGCATTTTAAACACCGAAGGTACGGGCAGCGCTACATACTCCGGCAGACTTATCCGGGGCGCAGGGCAGGGGGCTCCTTCGGGCAGCAACTTGGATTTTCTTTTTCCGCTCGGAACCGAGGATTACTATTCTCCTGCAAAGATTACCTTTCTGGACGGAAAAGCAAATTTTGGAAATGACGCAGACATTTCCGTGAAAGTGATTCCAGCGGAGCATCCTTCTGTTGAAGAATCAGGGATTTCCTTAGAAAAATACTGGGTGTTGGAAAAAGATAATATCAGCATAAGCACAGCAGGCGCCGACATTGTTTTCACTTACAACGATGATGAAGTACCCGATTTGAGCTCGATAGGGCTTTACAAAATTTTATGGTACTATCCTTCTTACCCTGATCCTAACGGTTATTGGCGTATTGATCCAGGTCTTTCGGACGATATAGTTGAGTTTAACCAGCGCATTTTTTACTCGGAAGGTATCAGCGAAATAGACGGAGACTGGACAATAGGCGAGGAGCAGGCTGGACAGGTTACTTACTTTGCCCGGCAGAGCGGCAGCTATACCGATCCTCTTACATGGTCGAAAGACGGTTTTAACGGAGCGGCTATCAGCTCTCCTCCTTATTATCCCAATAAACGTTCCGACAGAGTTAGGGTTCAAGACCATCACATCACAGTTTCAAGTTCGACTATCTCACCCTCGAATTTACTTTCAGTGGAAACCGGAACCGACGGCAGAGAATCCGGCACTATTACTTTTGAAAGCCTTACTGCCGTTACAGGCGATACAATGCGTGTAGAATCCGGCGCAAGAATCGACATCAGCCACGAAAACGGCATTACGCTTACTACATCCGCACCGGACAACGGTTTTGTGCAGACTCTTGAAAGAGAGTTCAGCGAAGATGCCGTTTATAATTTTATCGGAACGCAGGATGTGCAGTACACAGGCGACGGCGTGCCATCTCCCGTTAAGGAAATCGGCATTTACAAAGTGCAGGGCGACACCCTCGAGCTTAGCAGGCAGTTTTTAATAAAAAATAAGCTGATTTTGGACGACGGGCATCTTGACCTTGCTTCATTTTCCATAAACGGACAGAGCCCCAGCCGTACTTTCACCATGAACAGCGGCGAACTGATAGTAAGAAGCAATTATCCTAATAATTATATTGCAAATTCATTTACTTCCGGCACTATCACTTTCGACGGAAGCGGAAACAGTACAATACCTGCGACTGGCTCCACGCCGGCTGTGGCTCAGTACAATTATCTGAAAATAGGCGGTTCCATACAAAGAGCGGGAAATATCACTCTTTCGGGACTGGGCGAAATAAAAATTTCAAAAGACCTAGACCTTTCTTCATGCACTTTTTCGGGAGCAGTTTCGCAGAGATTTTTAACTGAAAACTCGACGGTGCATTTCAACGGCACAGGTTCCATTCAAAATATTTCGGTTCAGCCGGCTTATCCTTTTGCAATTGCAGATTCTGTCTCATTTTTGGAGTATTATAATCTAAAAATAAGCGGAAGCGGCAGGAAAGAGCTTTTTGCAAGTACGGGCAATCCCACTTTCATTGTACAAAATGCGATTACTCTTGAAAGCTCCACTTTTGCTGCGGCTGGAAATAATCTGGAAGTGCAGGGAAACTGGGTGAACTCAGGAGGTGTTTTCGAGCCGGGCACTAACGGAGTAATTTTCAGGCAGGCTACGCCCCTGCTTACGAATAACGTTACATCACGCGATAAAGCCGACAATCCCTTTTACGAAGTTTTAATTGCCGGGGAAGGCATTATCCAGCCGACTGATAATATTTACATCGGCAGTAATTTAAAAATTGAAGCCGATGCCGAACTGAAGATGTCGAGCAATACGCTTACTCTTGTCGGGAACTGGATAAACGAAGGGGGTGATTTCACTCCCGGCACATCAGATGTTTACTTCAGCGGAAGCGGGGAACAGACCATAAGCAAAACTGCGGGAAGTGAAGAGTTTTATAATTTCTATATAAATAACGGCACGGGAATAGATGCTTCTTTAGCAGGTTCTGACAATACAGAAGGCATCATAGTTCAAAACGAGATAGATTTAACTCAGGGCAATATAAACGTCCGAGGGCATTACCTGTGGGTTGAAAGAGGAGCTTCCATTATCAGGGGCGGAGGCAGTCCCGGTCATGTCGATGGTCCTCTTTGGAAATATGTCAATCTTTCCAATCCGCCGGAATTTGAAGTGGGGTACGGCGCCGACTACACTCCCGTTTCACTGACATTTACCGTTACAGACGG
>CAZOBD010000003.1:0-8856 GCA_964577665.1 uncultured Hyphomicrobiales bacterium | reverse complement strand
AGCCTTGTTTATGAAGGACTGGAGTATCTTGGGACTGTACTTGTCGGAGAAGCTTTGAGAAGCGCCTTTTTCAGCATTGCCGACGGGAACTGGAATCAGCCTTCAAGCTGGTCAACGCAGGGCTACGGCGGAGCGGCATCCAACACATTTCCAACAGGCACAAACAAAGTTTTCATAGGAGACGGCAAGACTATTACGCTTGACTCAGACAGAGACCTCGACAACAGCGTTGTTACTTTAGACAGCAGCGGTTATTTTAAAATGGAGGGCTGGGAGCTAAGCGGCTCCTCAAGCACATTTTATATGTTCAACGATGCAGTGCTTGGTATTGGTCACCCGGACGGCATAACGGCATCTGCGGCATCAGGCAATCTCCAGTTTTTGGAAAGGAACTACAATGCCGGCGACGATTATGTGGAGCATAATCGGGGGCATTTTGTGTATAACGGCTCGGTGGATCAGGTAACAGGCGACGGGCTTCCAAATACGGCAGATTCTGTTTTTACTTTGACGATAGAAAATACTGGAGCAAGTGGAACTAATGTTGTGTCTTTGACAAATAATATTAATGTTAAAGACAGTCTGCATATAATCGACGGGGAACTGGACATAACCGGAGAAAACATTGCCTTGCACGGCAACTGGCGCATCGAAGATGACGGCAGTTTTAACGGCGGAAGTGGAACTGAAACCTTCAGCTTCACTGGTTTTGAGTCGCAGACAGTTACCGCTCCAGACGATCTTACTTTCAGGATTCTTCAAGTAAATAAAACCACAGAATTTACTTATGTTCAGTTTGCCTCGAATACTGTCGGCAGCCAGATGATATATATTTATGAAGAACTTCAATTCCCATCAGACAATATGGCATATATTAATCTTAGTTCTTCTCTTGACGCATCGAATTTTCCCGATTACGGCAGCGGCGAATGGGTAATGCAGATAGATGAGAATTCAAATGGAATTGACCGGGACGGTAATGGTCATATAATGGGTGAAATAAGAAAATATGTTGATTATCCCGGTGATGATGTAACATGGGAAGTAGGCGCTTTACAATACTACAGGCCATTTACTCTATATCTTCTTGAATCCGATCCCGGAGAATCAGACGGTTATGTGGGCGTTCATCAGATTGATACATTACATCCGCATCATACATATCTTGATAACCCAACGGATAATTACCCGCCCAACCGCATGCTAAAAAAATATTGGCGGGTAACAAGACCCGACTATTCCTCCTATAGCAGGGGCAGCAATGAAACAGAAATAGAAGTAGAGTATATTGACCCGACAGATATGTTTGCAAGTGCACAGAAGCTTTGCTTTGACTTGGCTTTCTGGTACGGACCTGATGCTGATGACTGGCAAACGCTTACTCCACCTGATAATGATCCAAATGACGGCGGTGCAATTGGATGCGGCGATAGAAATGTAAATAATTCGGAAGCAGATTATCCTCCTTACGGTACTAATACATCGACAAGAGCTTATGATATTTCAGACAGTGACGGCTTAAGAGACAGAGATATAGGTAACAACAGATATTTACTGGGTGATGTGATTGTCTGCCAGCAGGGACCTGCTATAACCTATTATTATGCAAAGAATGACGGTGACTGGACTGATCCAAACACTTGGGTTACAGGAAGCTATGAAAGTACCGTGAACGACGGCAGTCCTGATCAGATTGACGGAAATCCTAACGGCGGTCCTGAGGATTATCCTAAAAGAAGACTTGATGCGGCTATTATTGGCAATGGAGTAACCGTTACCCTTGATGCAAACATAGGACACGGATATGCAGGATGGGATACTTTCGCTGAATGGTACGAGCAAAGAGTCGGAAGCGTTGTAGTTGAAACCTATGATGATAAACCAGGGAAACTTGTTTTAGGAACAAATATTATTAAAACAAATCTCTTTGAGCTAAGAGACGGCGGAATACTCGAAACTGGATGTGAAGAAGGTTTTTCCGATGAACAGAATCGTGGAAATATTAGAAGGCAATATGGCGGGGGGAATATTTCTAGAGATTTTAATGTAGAAAACCACAATAACGGGAATTACATTTTTAAACCAAAGGGAAAAATTACTGAGATTTATGATAATGACAATCCAAGTGATTATGAAGACGAGTGTTACTGTAATCCGAGAGATGACTGGCAATCTGACGAGAGAAATATTGATAACGTTGAAGTATGTACAGGTACTGTTTATAATATTGCAAACAGGATTTTTAATCACGAGAATACCGGTTGGGCAGGCAGAGGTTTTTGGTACTATGCTGATTATGGTTTTGAGTTAGAACCCGATGAAGATTACACCATAAGAGTAACTCTTGGTGGTTCAGGTTCAACAAATGGTTATGATCTACAAGTTTGGTTAGATGAGGACTATAGCGGTGATTTTGATATTACAGGAGAAAGAATTTATAATAATACCAACTTAGGCGGTAGTACTGTTCTTACTTTCAACTTTACAGTTGGAGCAAACACTCTTCCAGGAACAACACAAATAAGGATAAGATTAGATGAATCGAACGGCGCACCTTGTGATGATGGTAACCCTGATAACAGTGGTGATGATGATCACGGCGAAGTGCATGATTACACAGTTAATATTATTGATAACTCTGAAGTAATCACTCAGGAAACAGGAGACGGCATTCCCGATGAAATAGGCTTTATGAGGATAGATGCCATTAATGATGCTTCCACAGTAAGTCTAACTCAGGATGTTAACTGCTCCAGCACATTTGCCATAGAGCAGGGCGATTTCGTCCTTGGCACGAATACTCTTACGCTTCAAGATGATTTCATTAATAATTCCGGTGGTACAGCTTTTTCAGGGCTGAGCGGCATTGTTTCTTTTAATGGTGATAATCCAAATCAGTACATCCGCGGCAATTCTTCTTCTACTTTCGGTACGATACTGATGGAGAAGAGCAGCGGCGCTGTAAATCTCTCAATAGACACTAAAATTGAAAATGAGTTTACTTTCAACGCCGATAACCTTTTTAATCTCGGTGCCAATACTTTATATCTCGCTGAAAACATAAGCGATATTAATTCTAATTTTGGCAGTTTCGGAAACAGCCGTATGGTTCAGACAAACGGATCGAGCGCTCTTTCAAAACTTGTGAAAGAATTTCCCACTGTATCTGCTGATCCTGAGCCCGGCGGTTATTGTACTCCCAATTCTAATTCAAGTGTTTATATCGATTATTTTAAGTTTGGGTCTCTTGAAAATACAAGCGGCAATGACGGCGGCTATGCCGACAATACCGGAATCGGCTATGAGACTGCTGTTATCGGTACGAACAATATTCAATTTAGCAAAAGCTCAACTGATGCCTATAATTGGCGTGTTTTCATTGATTTAAACAGAGACGGAGATTTTGATGACAATGTTGGCGGTGTTAACGAGCATCAATTTATCGATAATTTTTCCGGAAGCGGCAATCATTCCGGAAGTTTCGATATTCCGGCTGCAGCAAGCAGAGGATATACGAGGATTAGAATTAAGTGTCGTCCCGGCGGCAATACTGACCCCTGTCAAACAGGCGGCACCGGTGAATTTGAAGATTATCTGATTCTTATTCCTCCTGTGGGAGGTTCTGACTTATCAGCTGAGTTTCTCTATCCCATCGGCTTAGAAAATTCATACAATCCGGCATATATTTCTGCGGAAAGTTCTTCTTATTCGAGCAATCCGAGCATTTCTGTTGGCTTGATAGACGGACTGCATCCGCAAAGATATACTGATGATATGCTTGAGGTTTATTGGCCCGTTGAAACTGAAGGCATTTATAATTTCACCAGTACATCTGCCAGCTTTACTTATGAAACTGCAGACGTAAACGGCGATATAGATTATTACATCCCTGCTAAATTCAATACTGAGCCGCCCTGGATATACGGCTGGGAAAATAACCTTGGCGTTCCTGTAGGCGTTGATTCAGATAATAACCTTTTTTATGCTGAAGACACTCCTCAGGAGGTTGGTTTAACAGGCGACTGGACGGCAGGCACAGCGCCGAGTTTCTTCATTGGGCGTATTTACTATAGTATTGCTTCCGGTTCATGGACTGATCCGAACAGGTGGTCTAACTACGGACATCAAAGTTTCCCTGCTTCTTACTATCCGGGTGAGCTTTACAATAACGATTCTGTTTTCGTTGACGGGCATACAGTTGCATTCAATGCTGACACTGCCACCGTATTTTTCCTGAGTATCGGCGGTTCAAACACTGTTGCTCAAGAAGGCATTTTGCAGTATGATGACAATCTAAGCGGAAAACATCTTACAGTTAGCAGTACCTTTACCATAAGTGAAGACGGCATTTTAAACCGAAAGGCAAGCGCTGCGGGCAAAGATACCCTTACGTTCAGATACAATATTTACAATACTGCCGCGGATGACGCCGCCGCAGGAATTTATCTTTATGAAAATGATACTGATTACACCGTGTTAAGATTTTTGGATGCAGATCCTTCCGTTACGACAACTGTTTCTTCTTCTACCATCACCGGCGAAGGAAACTGGGGAGATTTAAGAGAAATCATTCTGGCAAAAGGCGGCCTAAGCGATACGCTTTATAATCTCTCAAATTCATTTTCCGAAGCGGCTGTGAACAGCCCTGCTTCTTATATTTTCAAACCGGATGCGGGTGTTTTCAGCCATCATGCTTCTTCAACAATGTCTATTTCAGGAGGGGCCACTCAGGTCTCTATGGAAGCTTACTCCGGTTTTGACATTCAAAACTCAGCAATTTTATCGCTAAATGGCTTGTCAACCAACGTAAACACAAGCATAAACCTCGACGGCGGAAATTTTTACATAGGAGATGCCGCTGATGAAAACCTGACTTACAGAACAGGAACAACGGTAAACATTACGGACGGATTTTTAGATATAGCAGGCGCCTTCAAACGTAACAGCTCCGGTTCGAGCCTTATTTTCAACATGACCGAAAACGGCGAAACCAGAGTAATGAGCGAAGGCAATACAAATCCCTCTACTGTCGGCTTTGACATAAGCAGTTCCGCTTCCGATTTTTCAATGAGCGGGGGCAGGATAATTGTTGCTAAGGGGCATACGGGTTCTGTACCTGACATTAGAATTAATGCCGAAAGCGGTGCGGGAATGACCGGCGGGACTATTCAGCTCGGTGATAATTCTATTGCATCTTCGGAAACTATAAAGACAGCCGGTTCTATGCCGATATGGAATTTACATTCCGTCGGCGCCGGACAGACTTCGCAGATTGTTGAGGAGTACTACACCATAAAAAATGACTGGATCGTTGACGACAATAACACCATGCAGCTTCGTGGAAACACCGCAGAACTGCAGGGCGATTTCCGAAACTCCGGCACTTTTGACGCAACGACAGGCTCCGGCGGCTCCGACCAAAGGCTTGTTATCTTAAGCAATCCGAGCTCCACACAGACACTTTACAATAAAACCGGCGGCGGTCTTCAGTTTTACAACCTTAGAATAGACAAAACCGGCGGGCTTGTGCAGCTTGATTCAGACGACAATTCCAATATAATCATAAACGGCACGCTTGAGTTTGCATCGGGCAATAATTCGTTGATAGATGCGAGGTCAGGCGGCAAATACGTAGAGCTTTCGCCTTCTGACGGAAGCTCACCGCAGACTCTCCGAAACGGTGACGGCTGGGTGGACGGCAGGATGTGCCGCTACATTGAACCCGGAGCGCCAAAAAATTATTATTACGATATCGGCTCTTCTACGTTCCCCGGATATACTCCGGCAGCTTTTGAGCCTGAAGGCAGCATTACGAACGGAGGGTATGTGTGTATTATTGCATATCCGTTTGACCACCCGCAGATAGCGTCATCAAGCAGTGAGACTATGACGAACATACAGCGCTACTGGAACGTAAACGGCAGGGACGGCTACGATTTGGACAATCAGACCTATGAGCTTATGACCCAGTGGCTTTACCCTGAAGATGACCGCGGCGGCAGTTACTTCTCCTTTGAGCATAAGCGTTATACTCCGGCATGTCCGGATCCGCCTGCTTCATGTTCATTCGGTACAGGGGAGTGGTACGAAGCGGCTACCCCGACAAAAGCGCAGAATTATATTATTTCAACAGGCAGCGGCGACTGGGGCGATTTCATCGTTACAGAGCCTCTCGGCGAAGCTTTCTACAGCATTGACGACGGCAATTGGAATGTTCCCGGTGTCTGGTCTAAAGTAGGTTACGGAGGTCCTGCTTCCAGTACTACCCCCGGCGAAAGAGATTTTGTTTATATAGGCGACGGAAAAACAATAACCGTTCCCGAAGGGCTGAGGCCTACGGTACGCTCTGTTGCAGTGGAAAGAGGCTCAGCCACTTTTGAGCCGGGCGCTCTTTACATAAAAGGTACTCTCGGGGCGGTTCGCTGCCAGTCCTTTATTTTAAATGACGACTGCACGCTTGGTATGCAGCATTTGAACGGCATAGCCCCGCTTTCCGACGGTACTGTAGGCGCTGTGCAGTCCACCGCTTCAAGGGAGTTTTTAATAAGCAATTATGTTTACGATTTTTACAACGGCTCTCAGAACACCGGAAAGGGCATGCCGCAGCAGATTGCCTCAATTCAGGTGAAAAATACGACTCCTTCTGATTTTAACAATGTTTTTGTTACTAATCCCGTAGGAGCGCCGACAATAAATGTACGCGATTCCGTTTTGATTGAAAACGGCAAGCTGAACACCAGCGACCGCAATTTTGAGCTGCAGGGCAGTTACATTATAGCAAACAACGGAGAGTATATACCGCTTACGAATGATTTTTCATTTAACGGAAGCTCTCATACCGTAATGATAGGTAATCAGAACGGCATCAGCTTTTACAATGTAAGCATCGACCAAGGGGATGTTTACGTTATGCCATACCACGGCAGCACTTCGTTTACACCCTTAGCGGATGATTCCCTGCAGATATATGTAAATAATGAACTTGTGTTTAACTCCCCTGCAAGGATAATCACACGCGATTACGACCGCGAAGTGGTTATCCGCGATGGCGCCGTTCTGACTCAAAATCAGACAGGCTACGTGGACGGCACTCTCCAGAAACCGGTTGGCTCCGGCACGGGTAACACTTATTTTGAAATTGGCAATGGATCGGTATATACTCCTGCAACTCTGATTTTTGATTCAGGAAGCGGTACAGCCGGATCGGTTGAAGCTACGAACTACGCTCCCGTTCCCGATGAAAGATTTATCGGAAACAGGATGGACCCCTCCGTGCATATTGACCGCTGGTGGGAGCTTATACCGCAGGACGGTCTGGCTTACGGCACACGCGAGCCTAATGTCCGCCTGCAGTTCCCCTACAATGAGCTTTCCGGTATAGGAGGGGAGCTTACCGAAAATCTCGAGCGCTCCATTATCCGCAGGAGGAGTATCCCGACCCAAAATCCGGAGTATTCCGAAAGAAAGTATGCCCAGCTTATTTGGCGCGATTTGGACGGCGATGTGCTCAACGGCGACGGCGTGCAGGACCCGGGCGAGGATTCAGTGCGTGTGGAAATAAATGCAGGCTATCCCGGCTGGGCAGGACTCGGCGAGTTCTACATAGGCAAGAAGTTTCAGCGCATATTTTACAGCAGGCAGAGCGGCGGCTGGAGCGAAAACGCCACTTGGTCTTTCGAAGGGCACGACGGCGCCATTGCACCTACGGGCGAGTACCCAAACATGGATCCGCTTGAAACAGAAGATGACGTTCGTGTGGGGGATGATGAAAACCACCTTGTAGAAATGACGGCAAACACATCGGCTACTATTTACAATCTGGATGTGTACGGAAATGCAAAGCTCGACATGAACGGCTCGGTAATAGAAAGCTCCAAGTCGGGCAGCTTTACCCTCGGTCATCCGTCGTTTGAAGCGGTTTACGGCACTGAACCTTTCCTAACATCGGACAATGACGGATTTCCGGAAATAAACATTCTCAATTTTGGCGATTATTATGTGGGGCTGAATAGCACTGTGGAATATGATGCAAGCAATACACAACCCGTCCAGTATGTAACAAGCTTACCATTTGCTAATGATATTATTTTTTCCTTACCAGAAGAACGGTATTACGGCAATATTGAGTTCAGCGGAACTGGCACGAAATATGTAACAATATCACCGACAATTGTGCGCGGAGACGCAAGGAACAATAATTCTTTCTTGTACATTTTAGTAGGAACGAACTCATTTTGGGTGAAGGGAAATGTAATAAACAGCGGTTTTATTAATAATAACGGGGTGATTGAAATAGGGCAGTAATTAAACTACTCCTTACCAAACTCCGATTTGGTAAGGAAAGTAAATTAAACTACTCCTTACCAAACTCCGATTTGGTAAGGAAAGTATCAGTTGAAACTGAGTTTCAACAAACAGGTACAATTAAACTACTCCTTACCAAACTCCGATTTGGTAAGGAAAGTATCAGTTGAAACTGAGTTTCAACAAACAGGTACATTCCCAAATCGGAGTTTGGGAATGAGAAAAATAATAGATAAGTACATTCCCAAATCGGAGTTTGGGAATGAGAAAAAGTATTTGAATGAGAAAAGACCAAAAGTTTGGGAATGAGAAGAACGAAAAAAGTAAAAAAATATGAAAATTACGTAGTTTTACGGATTGATTATATTGTTTTTATCAGTTATTTTGCATATTAGATGAAATAGGATTTTGAAAATAAAAAATAAATGAATATATTGTTACATAAAATTAATTATTTACAATCATAGGAGTTCAAATAGTGAAAAACAAGACTTACTCAACATTTCTTACAGCAATAGCTCTCGTGCTGTTGCTGGGCGCAGGCTCTGCTTT
>CAZOBD010000002.1:60783-72872 GCA_964577665.1 uncultured Hyphomicrobiales bacterium | reverse complement strand
GCTGCTCGCAATGACGACGCATAGTTTTCGCATCTCATTTGTTTCGTCATTGCGAGGAGCGAAGCGGCGAAGCAATCTGCAGTCAAACTGAGTTTGAATAGGATGAAAAAATTTATATCTTTATGAACATTTCGGGTAAATCAATGTGCTTTATACCAGTTTTCACCTGCTCCGGTATCCACTACAACGGGAATTTCTCCGAGAGGAAGCGCCCTTTCCATTTCATATTTTACAAGTTCGGTCAGTTCGTCAAGTTCGTCATTAAAAGCCTCAAAGACAAGTTCGTCGTGTACCTGAAGCATCATAAGTGATTTCATTTTTTCCCTTTTCATTCGGGCATCCACGCACAGCATTGCAATTTTCATCATATCGGAAGCTGTTCCCTGAATAGGCATATTTATGGCAGCACGCTCGGCTGCAGTTCTTTTGTTTCTGTTGCGGCTTGTAATATCCGGGAAATACCTTCGTCTGCCTTTCATAGTTTCTGCATAGCCCTTTTTCTTTGTGCTTTCTATGGTCTCGTCTATATATTTTTTTATGCCGGGATACTTATCAAAATAATTATCAATAATATTTTGTGCTTCGCTTCTTTCAATGTCAAGCCTCTGTGAAAGTCCGAAAGGACCGAGCCCGTACATGATACCGAAATTAACCGTTTTTGCAGTACGGCGCATGTTCTGGTCAACTTTTTCCAGATCAGTGTCAAACAGCACTGCTGCTGTGGCTGAGTGTATGTCCAGACCTTCGATGAAAGCCTCCTTAAGGTGTTTATCGCCGCTGTAGTAAGCCATAATTCTAAGCTCTACCTGTGAGTAATCTGCCGAAAGAATAGTCCTGTCGGGAAACTGGGGTACAAAAGCTTTGCGGATTTTTCTGCCCATTTCCGTTCTTATGGGGATGTTCTGCAGATTAGGATCGGTACTTGAAAGCCTTCCCGTACTTGCCACAGTTTGGTTGTATGTTGTATGCAGCCTCCCTGTATTGGGATTGATTAGTTTTGGAAGAGCATCTACATAAGTGGATTTCAGCTTCATTAGCTGCCTGTAATCAATTATCATATTTGCAATGGGGTAAAGTTTTGCAAGTTCTGTTAAGACTGCCGCGTCGGTGCTGTATCCCGTTTTTGTTTTTCTGAGGGGCGGAATCATCAGCTTTTCAAAAAGAACGTGTGCAAGCTGTTTTGTGGAATCAATATTAAATTCTGTACCTGCCTCCTTATGAATTTCTTCGGTCAGGCGGGCTGTTTCCCTTTTAATTTCATGCGAAAATTCTTCCAGAGCGTCTTTGTCGATAGCTGCCCCGTTATATTCCATGTCGGTAAGTGTTTCGATCAGGGGAAATTCGATTTCTTCAGCAAGTTTTACTAAATCATGCTTAACGAGTTCCGGATGCATTTTGTTCCTGAGTTTCAAAGCAAGGTCTGCGTCTTCGCAGGCATAATCGGCAATAAGAGCAGGATCAATGTCCTTCATTGATTTTTGCGAAGCTTTTTTCTCTCCTATCAGTGTTGAAATAGGAATAGGTGTGTAATCCAGCCATTTTTGGGAAAGAGCCGTCAGATTATGCTGTTCATCGCTGTTGAGCACATAAGATGCTATCATGCTGTCGAAAACAACAGGGCGGAGGTTAATGCCGTATCTTTTTAAAATATAGGCATCGAACTTTAGATTCTGTCCGCATTTTCCGATGCTGCCGGATTCCAGAATTTCTTTCAGTTTTCCTAAGACAAAACCTGTTTCGAGGGCTTTGTATTTATTTTCTTTTTTTATTTTTTCAGTATCTTTCTCATCTGCAAAAAGACCTTCCGATTGTTTTTTTTCTGCCGGTTTTTCGCCGAAAGGGAATCCGTAAACCGGGATATAATATCCGGTGTTTTCAGCAATACTAAGGGCAATACCTGCGATTTCGCATGAAGTTCTGTTCAGTGAGCTTGTCTCAAGATCTACCGAAAGGAGCTTAGCGTTTCTGATTTCTTTAAGTATTTTATTGAATAATGTCCCATCGTCTATCAGGCGATATTTTACTTTTTTTGTGTCGAACTTTTTTCCCGAATTCTGCTCCTTTATTTCTTCAATCTTTCGGGCTTCGCTGCTGCTTACTTCTTTCAATGATTTTTCAAACCATTTTTGAGTCAAAGTATTAAAGCCGAGCTGTTTAAAAAGCGCTATCAGTTTTTCAAAGTCGGGAGTGTTTTTTGTGATGTCATTTAGCTGTAATTCAGTTTTTACATTACGGATGATAGTTACAAGATATTTGGAAAGGAAAGCATTTTCTTTATTGGCTTCGAGCTTATTTTTTACAGCAGGTTTTTGGATTTCTTCCAGATGTTCATAAAGATTTTCCAGAGAGCCGAACTGCTTTACGAGGGGACCAGCCGTTTTAGGACCGATACCCTTCACTCCGGGGATATTATCAGAAGAATCACCTGTCAAAGCCATAACGTCTATGACCTGCTCCGGTCGGACACCAAATTTTTCTTCTACTCCTTCGTAGCTGATTATAGCGAACTCCCCTGCATTTTTGCCCGGTTTATAAATACTGATGTTATCGTTAATAAGCTGGTAATAGTCTTTATCATTTGTAAGGCAGGCAACTTCAATACCCTGCTTAGAAGCCCTATCGGCAAGTGTGCCGATAATATCATCGGCTTCAAAACCCGGTTTTTCGATTCGGGGAATTTTCAAATAGTCAATCAGTTCTTTAATACGCTCGAGCTGAGGCTCTAAGTCTTCGGGGAATTCATCGCGGTTCGCTTTATATTCGGGATATTTTTCATGTCTGAAAGTCGGCTCGCGGGTATCGAAAACTACGGCAAGATGTTCGGGATTTTCTTTTTCCAAGAGTGTAGTTAGAATATTTGCAAAGGCAAATACTGCAAAAGTCGGTTCGCCGGAAGGCGATTGAAGACCTGAGCGTGACATGGCGTGATAAGCCCTGAAAACAACCGACATTCCGTCAATTAAATAAAGTTTTTTCATTTTCTTCCTTTCCTGAATAAGAGTATAAATGGAAAGATAATATTTTTTTAAGAGAATACCTATTTTTTAATTATAAAAAAATTATTATATTTATGTAGAAATGTGAGATGAAATATATTTCATTGTTTAGTAAATTGTATTATATTATTTGAATATTAAATAATATGTGAGATATGATATTGAAAATTAATTATGTTGTTTAATTAATCGAAAATAAAATGACGCTGCAAAATAATAACGATGACTATATGAAGCGCTTCAACGAGCTTTTAGAGATTGTAGAGAGCGCAAGAAAAGATTTCGAGAAGTTTTATAAAAAGGGCAATAAATCTGCCGGTGTCCGCCTGAGAAAAAAAATGCAGGATATACGCTCTTTTGCTAAAAGTATCAGAATGGAAGTACAGGAAATAAACAGGCGGGATGCAGGTTTTTAGAATGGAATATCCCCCTAACCGGATTATAAATAAGGAGGAAATCAGTCCCCTTCGAGAAGTTTGGCGGTTATTTTTCTCAGCAGAGCTTTATATGACTGGAAGGAGTCTTCTTCTAATAAAGCTTTTTCGCTTCTAATAAGGTGATAATCATTATCTGAATATTCATATAAGGAAAGCTCAAGCTCGGCAGTTGTTCCTTTCCCTTTCAGACTTCCCGTAATGAAGCAGTCAACGTCCAAACGTGAAAGAGCTTCTATCTCGGCGGCGCTCATCGGATTGTAATTTTCTATCAGATACATTTTAAACAATGCATACAGCGAATCACGTGTAGGTATATCATAAACGACATAATTCTCATGCTTAACGGCTTCCGAGAAAATAGTTTCAACAGCTTCATACGACCCGGCTATCTTATCTTTGAAAACATTCCACCAGCCGGGACCTTTTTCATTTTTATAATAAATGCTTCCGATTACAATTGTTTTTGCGGGATATACTTCCAAAATGCCTTCTGCATTTTTAAACATTGAGCTGTCTTCTGCATCTGCAAAAGCCCTTTGAAAGGCTGCCAGCAGCGCCGGATCGTATAATATTGAACTGTCTTTTTCGCTCCTGAGTCTCAAAGCGGCATAGCCTTTCCCGGAGCGTTTGATTAGGCTGTCCCGGTTAAGGGCAGATAGAATATCTACACGGAGTATGTTATCCAGCCTGTTTATTTTAATGAATAAAACCCTTGAAGCATTAAGCTCCGATGCGGCGTTAATAATTGTGGGAGCTTTTCCTGCAGCTTTTAACGAAGATAAAACCGAATCTCTTACTTCGCGTGGTATCAAAAAAAAACCTTCGGAAGCTCTCAGGGCAAGATTAGCAGCGGCTTCAATTTTTGTTTCCGACAGACCTCTTAAGGAGTTAGACAACTCGATGTCCGCTATCATTACGGATACTGATTCAGTTGTATCTCTGCAAAAAAGAATACTTACAATAAAAGGCAACAGAATGAAAACAAATATTATCTTCTTCATCATTCATTTTATTAATATTGGAACAAGACATTTTAAAATACGATATTCTTTTTCAAATCTTTTATTTTTTTATTATATTATCGGAATTATGAACCCTGTTTTGATTTGAGGTGTCATATAAAAAAGCTTTTTATATTTTTCGAGGTATGTTATGAAAAAGTTCATACTGTTGCTCATCCTGATATCATTTACCGAATTATATGCCCAAAAGGAAGATTATGTCTGGCATATTCCGGTTCAGACAGGTCTTTCGTTTAATCAGAACGATACATGTCCAAAGCCGCCCTGTCCATTTTATAGGGCGCCGGATGTACCGGCTGGTACTTTTGCAACAATATGCGGCAGAGAAGGGAATATGCTGTTTTTTACAAACGGAATGAAAGTTTGGAACAGAGATTACGAATTAATGGAGAACGGGGTATTATTTGAAAATGGTGAAATTTGCAGCGAGCAGGCTCTTATAGTCAAAAACCCCCAAAACAAGACTAAATATTTTATTTTTCATCTTTATAAGCAGAATGAAGACGCTCTGCCCATGCTTTATTACAGCATTGTCGATATTAGTCTTGCCGAAGGACTGGGCGCCGTAACGGAAGTAAAAAATGTACTGCTTTCGGGGGGATTATCTGAAAATCTTAAGGCGGCGCTTCATGCCAACGGAAAAGATGTATGGATTCTGACACATGAAAAAGATACTGACGCTTTTCTTATTTATCTTTTAACAAAAAACGGAATAAACGAAGCTCCCCTGAGAATATCTGCGGGTCCGGTTCTGTCTTATGATGAGAATGAAGTGCATCACAGAATGGTGCTTTCACAATGCACTCGAATTCTTTCTCTTGGAACGAGCAAAGACACAAACTGCCTTTTTGCTTTTGACAATGAAACAGGGAATATTGAGCTGATTAAAAAAATTGAGGTTAAGACTCTCAATAAAAGCAGCGAGTTTTCTCCCGACGGCAGACGCTTTTATTATGAAGGCGATTTTTTTGAAATGTACCAGCGCAGCATGTTTTATCTGACAGGCAGACCGGATATTGAAGCTGTAAGTTATCTGCCGATTCATCTGACCGATAATCGCAGCGAGTTTATTTTAGGACCTGATAATTTTCTTTATGCCGAGGAAGCCTATACGGGAAACCGCTTTATTAATCAACTCCATGTTCTTGAAGCTCCGAATCATCACGTCAGCACCGGCAGACCCCAGGCAAGAAAGATATATTTTTACAATAATAACCGGGATATATTCTATCCGAATACCTGGCACATGTATCCCTATTTTGAAACATGCGAGGGGGAACCTGCGGAAGAATTATTTGCTGTTCCCGATAATGCTGAAAATATAAAATACTTTTTCAAAATCATATATCCCGAATCCGGCATAAATACCGGTTTAAGCATTAACAACGCTCCTCTGAATACAGATACAAGATATGAAACGGAAAAAATGCCCGCTTATGAGTTAAATACACTGCGATTCAGCAACCTTTATTCTTACTCCTGCAGAATGACTGCCGGTACCAAATACGAATTGAACGGAAACGAATATGCCGACAGCTCGGTTTATAACGTTACTATTATGCCCAAAGTGAAAAATAGAATTATCCATACTCCTTCAGCGCATTTCTGCAAAGGAGAAGAAATTACTCTAACAGTGCCTGAAAATCCCGAAGCGGAATTGTTCCTTTACAAATGGTACAAAGACGGAGAATTTTTTAAAGAAGATACTTTAAACTATATAAATATTGATGAACCGGGTATTTACGGAGTTGAAATTCACAATATCTACGGATGTCCGGGTTATGCTGAAATAGAAACATTTTATGCTGACAAACCGGAAGTGAGTATTGAAGGGAACCCTTATATCTGCGGGGATACTCCTGCTTTTCTTCGGGCAGTTCCTTTTTATGCAGACTGGACTTACACATGGTCTAACGGGAAAGATTCAGCCGCAGTCTTTGTAAATGAACCGGGTATTTATGAACTATACTGTGCAAATAAATACGGCTGTAAAGATACTGCACGCATAGAAGTCCTAAACGGTATAAAACCAGACGCAGTGATAGGATTCCGCGAAAATAAAGAAATTATCTGCCCCGGTGACAGCGCTGTAATGTATGTTAATGTTAGACCGGAGGGAGAGAACTATTCATTTCTCTGGCAGGACGGCTCACAGGCAGATACCATTGTCGTTAAAGATACTATTCTGTATTCCTGTATAGTATCGCATGAGCAGGGCTGTTCAGATACTATTTCTTGGAAGATGCGGTTTTTTCCGAAACCCGAAGCAGGCATAAATGCAAGCGAATTGAAATTCTGCAAAGGAGGCAGCGCTGCATTGAAAGCGGAGCCGGATAATATGATTTATATTTGGAATACCGGAGAAACATCACAGGAGATAATTGTAAAAGATGCCGGTAATTACAGCGTAATAGTTGAAAATGATTACGGCTGCAGAGACACTGCACAAGTGGAAATATCTGTGTATGATCATCCCGAAGTAGAAATAAGCGGAAGTAAAATAATATGCCCGGGCGACTCGGTTCTGCTCACTGCCGTAGGTGATTTGGAGAGTTTTTTGTGGTCAACAGGGGATACTGCCCGCTCGATTTATGCAAAAGCGCCGGGAGAGTACACTGTGCAGGCAATTGACGCATACGGATGCTCAGGAAGGGACACTTTCATGTTGGAAGGATTTGATATTTCTAATCTTCCGGAATTATCAACTATTGACTTTGGAACGATTATTTGCTCCTCTGATTCGAGTTATACTATTGACTTTAATAACACTTCAGGTTATACTTTGAAAATAAGCCGGATAATCTTAAAAAACAATACTCCGGAATTTAACGTAGATAGTGATAAGGCTCTGCCGCTCTTGTTATCTCCTTCTGAAAATATGAAAATTGAATTAAAATTTGATGCATCTGCTCCCGGTTTTTATTCGGACAGTGTTATTATTATCATCGAAGAGCCGTGTTTCTCTGAAATATCATTTGAAATAAGGGGGAGGTGCTTGGATGATGAAGAGAAAGATGTTGTTTTTGTGTGGATACCCGATATAATTTCAAAACCCGGCAAGGATGAATGTATTCCCGTAAATATAAAAATTGAAAAGGGATTATCATCTTTGAATTTCGATTATAACGCCGAAATTCGTTTTGATGCACAGGCTTTTTATCCCGATGCGGTAAACGCAGGGAGTATTTTGAACAAACAGAGAATAATTAAGCTTAGTGGAAACATTGGAATTAATCCCGGAGAAAACAAGAAAATAGCGGATATCTGCGGAATTACGTTACTCGCAGAAAACAGCATATATCCTCTTATCATCGAAAAATTTGATATTTTGGATACCAATATCATCGCTAAAAAGAAAAACGGACTGCTTGAAATAGGAGGGATCTGCGTATATCCGCTGCGCGGAGTTAAGGAATTCGAGACTTTAAAAATGCACCTGAATCCTAATCCGGCAGGGGAAAAGCTGAATGTGAATATTCTCAGCGAAGAAAAAGGAAAATTTGAGTTAGGAATTTACTCAATTACCGGAAATGAGCTAAAGTCTTTCAAATGGACTGCTAACGGAAAGCAGGAATATATAAAAGAGATTAATTTGAAAGATTTTTCATCAGGTGTTTATTTTGCTGTTCTAAAATCTCCATGGAATGTTGTCAGCAGGAAATTTGTGGTTGTAAGAGAATAGAGAGATTTCTGTCTAAGGCTGGAGATTGCTTCGTCTCTTCGCTCCTCGCAATGATGACACCGCAGAAGGTAAAAGATGTCCAACATCTTGAAGATGTTGGACATCTGGAAGCGGATTGTTGAGATAAGATGGACTCCACTTTTGAAGTGGAGTCCATCTCGAGAAACTGTCAGGGTCAGGGTGGGGGCAAAAATAATTAGAGGAAATTAAAATGGATCAACTACATCCGGTTAATCCCGTATAACATCCAGATATACCTGTTCCACGGCGCGTGTATGTTTTTCAATGTCAAAGAGTTTCAAGGCTCGTTTTCTGCCGTTAATCTGCATTTCTTTCAATGCTTTTGGATGTTTCATCAAAAACTCAATCTTTTCGGCAATGTCTTCCGGAGATTTTTCTTTAACTAAAACCCCGCATGATTCATCAATTGCTTCATTCACGCCGGGTACATCGGAAGCAACCCCGGCTGTTCCGCAGGCAACAGCTTCGTAGAGCACGCGCGGCATACCTTCATTGTTCTCATGCGAAGGTATGATAAGAGCATCTGCCGCCTGCATCCACTTCCAAATTTCTTTTTGCTGGGGAATAAAGCTGACGATGTCATTAATTTCCATTTTTCTTACTATTTCATTTAAGTGATTGAAAATATCTTCATTTGGAGCACTCCCGATAAAATACGTGGAAAAGCCTGCTAAATTCTTGTTTTTTAATATTGCAGCAGCTTTTAATATATCATAAATACCTTTTCCTTCTTTAAAAACTCCCGCAAAAATCAATACGAATTTATCCGAAGGCATGCCCAATTCTTTTCTTATTTTGCTTTTGTCATCAACAGGTTTGAAAACATCCGTGTCAACCCCGTTATAAATAACTTTGAATTTATTATAAATATCAGGATATTCGACAAAACGTCTTCCCGAAGCCTTTGAAACACCTATGATTGCATCTGCCAGTTTTCCGTGTATTCTGTCTTTTGCAAATTTTTCATTCCACCGGACATGCCAGACCATTTTCGTTTTGACTCCCTGCTTTGCCAGTCCGCAGAGAAAAGTGTCGGCAGTGAAATCAGGATGTACTATATCAATTTTTTGCTCTTTTAGTATCTTTCTTATTTTAATTGGTATGGGGATAATCTTAAAAATATATTTAGGTTTTATGCTGTAAAGCGGCATGAAAAAGCATTTACAGCCGATGCTTTCAAGTTTTTCTGAAAGCTCGCCGCGTTTAGGGCATAGGGCATAGGGGCGAAATATGTTTCTGTCCAGATTTTCAATCAGATGTGTCATGCTTCTCTGTCCGCCCATTCTTAAGTGAGGAAAGTGGCTTACGTAAAGTATGTTTATTTTTTTGTTCATCTGTTTATTTTTCATCTGTTTATTTTAAGCCCCACTCTAACCCTTCCCAAAGGGATGGAATTCAATGATCTTGCTCCCTCCCCTTGGGGAGGGCGGGGGTGGGGTCTCTTCCGGTTTTTAATTTACATTACTTTTTTTCAATATTTTTCTTCAATATATGGCAAATCTACTAAAAATAATCGTCCCCTTGGGTGTTTTCCCAAATCATGGGTGTTTCATCTGTTTATTTTTTTTTAACATATAAAATCCGCATATCTGTCATGCCGAAAACTCGTTTCAGCATCTCAAGTTACAGTGATTTTCATAACGTGAGATTCCGCATCAAGTGCGGAATGACATACATGACTTTCTGTTTATATCGCTTTCAGATGGACACCACTTTGAAATTGGAGTCCATCTACAGACCTTTTATCTTTGAAAACCGATTCTTGTCATGCTGAACTCGTTTCAGCATCTCAAGTTACAGTGATTTTCATAACGTGAGATTCCGCATCAAGTGCGGAATGACATACATGACTTTCTGTTTATATCGCTTTCAGATGGAAACAACTTTGAAATTGGAGTCCATCTACAGAAAATAAATGGCTAAGCGATTTCTCCAAAAAGCGTTGCGCTGGTTGATCTAATAATATTAACACTTACAATATCCCCGATTTTAATATCAGTTTCACTTAAAGGAAAAATCACAACTTTATTCGTACCTGTTCTGCCCTGCCATTCATAAGGATTTTTCTTGCTGGGACCCTCAACTAAAATCTCATGTTCTTTGCCGATTTCTTTAAAATTGCGTTCTTTTGATATACTCTGCTGGAGGAATATTATTTCGTTCAAGCGGCGGATTTTTTCTTTTTCCGGTACATCATCTTCCAGCTTAAATGCTCTTGTGCCTTCCCTCGGGGAGTAGCGGAACATGAAAGCGCCGTCATACCGGACTATATCAATCAATTCAAGTGTTTTTTTATGGTCTTCTTCTGTTTCACCTGGAAATCCTGCAATAATGTCAGTTGTAAGAGATATACCGGGCATTGTTTCTTTTATCTTAGAGATTCTATCAAGATAATGTCGGGCAGTATATCCCCTTTTCATTTTTTCAAGAATATGATTAGATCCCGATTGAACCGGCAGATGAATGTGTTTGCAGATATTTTCATGCTCTGCCATAGTTTCAATGAGTTCATCGCTCATGTCTTTTGGATTTGATGTTGTGTATCTTATTCTGACATCTTGAGCAGACTGTGCCGTTTCTTTCAGCAAATCCGGAAAGCTTTTTCCAGTAATGGGACATTTATAGCTGTTTACGTTCTGCCCCAAAAGAGTAATCTCTTTATAGCCTTCTTCTTTTAAATTATGCACTTCCTTAATGAGTGATTCTATAGGTCTGGATCTTTCCCTGCCGCGTGTGTAGGGCACTACGCAGTATGAACAGAAATTGTTGCATCCTCTCATAATCGAAAGCCAAGCCGAAATTCCCTCTTTTCTGAGAGGCGCTATGTCGTCATACGTTTCAACTCTGCTCAGCTTTACTGCAATGCCTTTTTCACCATGATATGCTGTATCTATCAAAGTATTTATTCTGCGGTATTCGTCGGGACCGACCACGAGATCCAAAATTTCAGATTCATTAAGAAGTTTTGCTCTAAGTCTTTCAGCCATACAGCCGAGAATACCTATGAGCAAATCAGGCTTTTTCCGCTTGTAAGGCTTTAAGTGCTTCAGCCTTTCCGTGATTCGCTTTTCGGCATTTTCACGAACTGAGCATGTGTTAAGAAAAATACCATCGGCTTCGTCGATATTTTCTGTTAATTCATAACCGCCGTTAGAAAGGATAGATGAAACGATTTCCGTATCGTTCAGATTCATCTGGCAGCCGTAGGTTTCTATGTATATTTTTTTAGTATTGTTCAAATTTATGTTAATTACTAATTTACGATTATTCGATTATCAGATGTCCAACATCTCCGAGATGTTGGACATCTTTCGAATCTATTAAACAAAAAAACGTCTCACTCCAAAGATTCGCCGATTTCAAGCCATTTTAAAGTAAGCTCGTCAATCTTTTCTTCGAGCCTTACCAGTTCGCTGCTTTTCTCTTCCAATAATTTATAATCACTAACATTCCCTGAATTTATATACTCCTGCAGCTCTTTTTTCTGATTTTCAAGCAGGGGTATCTCTTCTTCCAGCCTATTTATTTCTCTCTGTTCCTTGTATGATAGTTTCTTTTTGGGTTGATTTTCCTTATGCTCTTTTCTGGAATCTTCCTTAATTATTCTATCCGAATGTTTATTTCGTTCTTCAATTTCTTTCTTTTCTAAGTAGTTGGAATAATTTCCGGGATATTCCTTTATGTTTCCTTTTCCGTCGAAAGCGTAAATATAATCCACCATTTTATCAAGGAATGCCCTGTCGTGGGAAACAATGAGCAATACGCCGTGAAAATCCTCCAGATAATTTTCAAGAGCATGCAAAGTGTTTATATCCAAATCATTTGTCGGCTCGTCTAAAAACAAAACATTCGGATTGCCCATAAGAACTCTCAGCAGACCCAGCCGTCTTTTCTCACCGCCGGAAAGCGTTGAAATCAAAGAAGTGTGCTG
>CAZOBD010000002.1:59530-60683 GCA_964577665.1 uncultured Hyphomicrobiales bacterium | reverse complement strand
CCGATATTAAAGGCTTCTATTATCCTTTTGCCGAGATTTGCCGTTCCCAGCTCTATCTTTATCTTCTTTTCTTCTTCTTTTTTCGATTCCGCGCTCATGCGGCTTATCCAGTCGATGCGGCTTTTCTGCTTTGTGCGGCGGGCTTTAGCGCCGCGCTGCAGCCATGCAAGCTCTTTGCGGAGAGTTGAGCGCGTATGTTCGTTTTCCGCTTCTTTTGCCTGCGTGTATGCTTCCTTATGTTCTAAATATTTCTCGTAATTACCCGGATATGAAAAGATTCTGTTCTTATCTATTTCCACAATTCTCGTCGAAACAGCATCCAGAAAATACCTGTCATGCGTTACGAGCAGAAGCGAAATGCCGCTGTTCTGCAGCCGGTCTTGAAGCCACTGCACCGAATCTGCATCGAGGTGGTTCGTAGGCTCGTCAAGAATCAGCAGATCGGGTTCTGAGACAATTGCACGCGCCAGAGCCACCCGCTTACGCTGTCCGCCGCTCATATCATGCACATTTTTATAGAAATCATCTATTCCCAGCATCGACAGAACTTTCCGCGACTCCGCCTCGAGGCTCCAGCCGTCCAGATTATCTATTTTCTGGATGACCCCCTCCAGCATTTTCGATTTCCCGCGGTCAAAATTCCTCTCCAATTCGGCGCATAGCTCCTTATGTTTTTGTAAATAGCTGTAAAGAAGCGGTTTGCTGCTCATTACGGAGTCGAGGACAAGGTCGTGGCTGTCGAATTGCGGGCGCTGCTCGAGATATTCAAAGCGGATGGAGCCGTTTAGCACGACTTCGCCGCGGTCGGGCGTTTCCCTGCCGGCGATGATGCTGAGAAGGGTGGTTTTGCCCACGCCGTTTTTGCCGATGACGCCCAATCGCTCGCCTTCCTCCATCCCGAATGAAATATCTTCGAAAAGATAGTCCTCATCGAAGGTCTTAGACAAGCCGCTGCACGAAAATATTACTCTGTTTTTGCCGGACATAAGCTGTTTTCATCTGTTTTCTCCTTGCCAAACTCCGATTTGGAAACGAGTCTGCTCTTTATCTCCTTTCCAAACTCCGATTTGGAAAGGATTTTTTCAGTGGAAACTGAGTTTCCAAAGATATTTTCATTCCCAAATCGGAGTTTGGGAACGAGTACGCCTTTATT
>CAZOBD010000002.1:57990-59430 GCA_964577665.1 uncultured Hyphomicrobiales bacterium | reverse complement strand
TTCCAAAGATATTTTCATTCCCAAATCGGAGTTTGGGAACGAGTACGCCTTTATTATCATTCCCAAATCGGAGTTTGGGAACGAGTACGCCTTTATTTTCATTCCCAAATCGGAGTTTGGGAACGCGTTTTAATATAGCTCTTTAACGACAAAAAGCAGAATGTATTTTTAATTACGAAGCAGAAACATCCACATACGCTTCGTCAGAATAATCGCTCGTGCTTTCCGAATTTTTCGCCTTGATTTTATAATAATTCCTTTTATTGTCCACCGGCGGAACGTCGGCGAAATTGTCCGTGAAGGTATCCAAGTGATTAAAATCGCCGCTGGGGGCGCCTATGTCCCTTATGGAAACATATACATCATAAGAAGTTGCCTCTGCCACGGCATCCCACCCCAAATGATTCACAGCAGGGCTTCCCCCCACATATTCCGCTGTCAAATTCTGCGGCTTGGAAAGCTGATGATGCTCCTGAGGATAGATTATATAGTCGTTGTACTTCGCCTCGTCCACGTCGTCCCAGATTATTTTCCCGATTTGGCAGTATTTCGCCACAAGTTCATATATTTCATTGCCTTTCTCTATCCTTTCCTGCGTTTTATCGTCCCTCAATTCTTCGGCATCATAAATCGCAATCAAGGCGTCGTGGAAAGAATCTGCATCATCTTCTAAATCATCGAGCATTGTCTGGGTTAAGCCCGCTGATGTTAAGTCCGTGAGGTAATTCGTTCCAACTAATACTACTTGGCGCGCCGTCGTCAGGAAAGATTTGTCGCTTTCCCTGGTCATTTTTCTGGTGGAAAACTTTTTATACTGCGGAGAGCCTTCGCCCCATTTAATAATGGCGCATTGCACAATGTCCCGCACTTTAACTTCCATTGCAGCACGCAGATCGTCTTTGTTTTGAACAGCAAGAGATACTTCTGCACGATAAAATTCATCGTCTGGAAGGGCTTCGAAAGCTGTTGCAAGAGTTTCCAAAGCCGTTCGTTCTACTGAAGTTATGCCGCGTGCCGTAAATTCTGTGTCATCGCGTGTCATTGACGACAATAAATTAAATGTGAATGAGCTAAGCTCGGCGTCAGTCATAAAATATCTTCTTCTTAAAGGCTTTAAAGGCATTTTTTTCCTCCCAAAAATTAATAAAAATGGAATTAAAGATAATTCATAATAACGAATTTTTAATAAATAATAAAATTTTTTTTTAAAATATTTAAATTCTAATTCATCAGAAATAAATTTCTTTATATCATATATTAATTCTTTCTCTTAATACTTATTTTATTTTACATCATAATTAAATTCTTCTTTATCATACATAATTTTACTAATATCAGAAAAGTATTTTTTATTATCATAAATAAAAAAATCCATTTCAGAACGTTCTGATGAGCATTTGAAAGCATCTGATGAGCATTTGAAAGCATCTGATAAGCATT
>CAZOBD010000002.1:24139-57890 GCA_964577665.1 uncultured Hyphomicrobiales bacterium | reverse complement strand
CATCTGATGAGCATTTGAAAGCATCTGATGAGCATCCGAGAGCTTATGATGAACGTACTTTTTGCTTATTTTCAGGATTTATTTTATCTGTAATATGAATTTTTCAGTATTTTTTTTAAAAGATATGGATTTATTTTGTTTTTTTTATTTATAAATTATTTTAAATTGCTTTTTTTAAGTGATGAAAACAATTGGAAATGAAGAAATTAACGAAAGATTTTTTTGAAAAAGATACGGAAACAGTTGCTAAATCGTTATTAGGCAAGGAATTCGTAAAAGTTTTGCCCGGGGGAGAGATTTTGTCGGGCATAATCGTGGAAACCGAAGCGTATCTGCCCTGGGGCGACGCCGCATGCCATGCCGCAAATAAAAAAACAGCCCGAAACAGGGCGATGTTTCTGTCCGGCGGCTTCTTATATGTCTATAAAATATACGGGATACATCATTGCATCAATTTTGTAACGGAAGGCGAGGGGAAA
This sequence comes from uncultured Hyphomicrobiales bacterium, assembly GCA_964577665.1. Lineage (GTDB taxonomy): Bacteria > Bacteroidota > Ignavibacteria > Kapaibacteriales > UBA2268 > CAYVTD01. The sequence continues at coordinate 57,411 of CAZOBD010000002.1, read as the reverse complement.
GGATGCGCAGTTTTGGTAAGAGCCTTGCAGCCTGCGGGCGGAATCGATAAAATGCGGGAAAACAGGGGGTTAGATGATGTGAAAAAGCTGTGCAAGGGTCCCGGGAATGTGTCAAAAGCATTCGGATTTACATTGGCTGACAACGGTAAGCCCTTGTTTGAAAAAGAATTATATTTGAAAGGCGCGGAAAAAGATAATTTTGAAATATCAGCGGCTAAAAGGGTCGGGATACGTAAATCGGCAGAACTTCCGCTGAGATTTTATGTTAAGAATAATCCTTATATTTCAAAAAAATAAGACTTAGAATAACTTTTCTTTAAAATAAATTGAATTTTCCCAAACAATTTAATATTTTAAGGAAAGGCAATTGCGGAATATTTGAAATTATATTTTTCGGAATAGTTAAATATATAGGAAAAATAAAGTTAAGGTGAAATCAGGCAATTAATCATTATTCGGAGAAATAGATGCGAAAATTTTTACCTCTATTATTAATAGCCCTGACAGCAGGCATAAGCGCTCTGAATGCTCAGGAATATGCAGACAAAGCCGAAGATCCCCGGCCTGCTTACGGCATTTTCGGGGGATTAAACTACAACATCCACAGCGCGGATTTTATAGGGCTGCCCGGCATACCGAGCTGCTGCCCGCGCTATGAAACAGGCAGCGGCATCGGCATAGGAGGGGGCTTGTTTTACAGTTTTCCCGCCGGCGAGTCGTTTGATATTTTTGTTAAAGCGGTATATACCGGCCTCAGCGGAGTTTTATCGAGGTCTGAACCGGTAGTAGTGTCTGACGTAAACGGCAATAATGTAACGGGAGAATTTGAACACACGGTAGATGCTGCAATATCATCAATTGGAATTGCGCCTGTTTTCAGCTATAAGCTAACAAATAATTTTCGCCTGAATGCAGGCATCCGGCTTGGGTTCCTGATGAGCAAAACCTATGAACAGAAGGAAGAGATAATCCGACCGAATTTCGGTACTTTTGTTGGGACTAACTCAAGAATAAGAAATGAGTATTCGGGTGATATACCCGATGCCGCTTCCATTGAAGCCGCTATATTGGCGGGAGTATCCTACGACCTGCCGCTTAACAAAGAGTGGACATGGTTTCTGGTGCCTGAGGTAAATTATGCATTCGGACTGACACCCGTTGCCTCTGATTTGACTTGGAACGTAAGCGGATTCGGCGGCGGTATAGGGCTTAAATGGTCGCCGAGGGAGATAATCCCGCCTCCTCCGCCTGTTGAGCCTCCGGCAAAAGCGCCTATGCCGAAACTGCCAGAACCTCCCGAAGCGCCGCTTTTGGATGCTTCCATAATAGCAGTATCAGTAAACGAAGACGGCAGCGAAAGCCCTGTTTCAACGATGATAGTGGAAGAGAATCTTTCATCCCGCTTGCAGCCGATACTCAATTATGTGTTTTTCGATGAAAATTCTGTTGAAATTCCAACAAGATACTTTGTTATGGATGATGAGGAAAAGGAATCTTACCGCAGAAATGACAAAGCTTTGTACAACTTAAGGACAATGGAAGTATATCACAGGATAATGCATGTAATCGGCAAGAGGATGTCGCGTTATCCTCAGGCAAGACTTACATTGACAGGCTACAATACTAATCAGGGACCTGAAAGGAATAATCTGGAACTTTCAAGAGCGCGGGCAGAATCCGTAAAAAAATTCATCGTGGACGAATGGGGAATAGACCCGGAGAAAATTACTGTTCAGGCGAAAAATCTTCCCGAGGTACCGTCTAACCAGAATGATCCTGACGGGATAGAAGAGAACAGAAGGGTTGAAATGTCAGCAAATATCCCCCAGATTTTTGAACCGCTCCAGATACAGGATACAATCAGAAAGACAAATCCTCCTGTAATCCGATTTAAACCGCGTGTAAATGCTAAAATCGGGATTGACAAATGGAGACTTGTATCTTCACAGGGCGAACAGGAACTGAAAGTTTTTGAAGGAAGCGGCAAGATACCGGACATGCTCGAACTTGACCTGAAAAAAGAAGAGAAAAAATATGTTCCCCGCACGGATGAACCTTATACTTATAAGCTTGAAGTTATTGACAATGCCGGTAAAAAATGGGAGTCTCCCTCACAGGAACTGCCTGTAGAGCAGAAAACAATCCTTAAGAAAATCATAGAAATGATTGATGATAAAGAAATTTATAACTTCAGCCTTATTTCATTCGGATTCGGCAAAGCTGACCTGACCCCGGAGCATCAGCCCATTATTGAAATGGCTAAGAAAAGAATAGAAGAAAACTCGACAGTACAGATAATAGGCAGGTCCGACAGAATAGGCGACGAAAGCGTGAACCTCCGATTATCCGAACGTCGTGCCAGAACCGTAGCAAACGCTTTGAATGTAAGCTCAAATACGGCAAAGGGTGTCGGTGAAATAAATCCGCCTTACAACAATGATCTTCCTGAGGGAAGGTTTTATAACAGAGTTGTACAGATCAGGATAGAAACTCCAATTACTTACGAAGGTTTCTAAGAAAATTTGAGACAATTTCAATTTAAAATTGTTAGTTATAATAATAATGGGAAAAAACAATAAAAATATATCCCCGGAGGAAATATGAAAAAGGAATTTATACTTTTTTTAACTGCGTTTATGCTGATTTTATCTCTGCAGGGCTTGAAATCACAAAGCATTGAGGTTATCAGCATTGATCCAGATGATTATCCAGAAATAAAGATGGAATTTTTCGGCTACCCCACAGCAGATAAAAATCAAAGCGAAAGAAACTATCAGCCCGCTGATTTCATTTTAAAAGAAAACGGCGTGCAAAGAACTGTTTCATTCGTTGAATGTCCGCCGGAAAACCTGCCCCGGTTCTCGCTTATCCTAGTGCTTGATCTTTCTGGCTCAATGGACGATCCGGTGGATCCGCCGGGCGACTATACTCCAAAAATTAACGTCGCAAAAAACGCTATCCGCAGTTTCGTTCAGAATCTGCCTTACGGAAGGTATGAAGTGTCTTTGGTAGCTTTTTCCCAATTAGTTTTTCTTCTGCAGGATTTTACCGAGGATCCTGAACTAATAAATAAAGCTCTTGATTCGAATATTGTAAGCCCCTTCGGGCAAACTGATTATAATGCCGCAATGCTTTATGATGTATATGACGCTCCGGGAGCCTTGAGAATAGCCGAAAAAGCCAAATACAGACCATACATAATCTTTTTAACTGACGGAGAGCATCAAATAGGTTTTAACGGAAGAGAAGAAGTCTGGATGTCTGACATTATCAAAAAAGCGGATGAGGAAGAAGCAACAATCTATTCCATCGCATTAGACCTCGAGCAGACAAGCATTCTTGATGAACTGGCTCTGGGACCGAAGAATAAAGGAAAGGTCTATGGTGAAGTCAACCAAGCCACCATCGACAGGGTGTATCAGGAAATTCTTCTCGATATTCAAGGAAAGGGAGTTGTTCCCCCATGCGACCTGACTTTCATCGGAGGATGCGAAAGCGGCGTTCTTGAAATGGAAATTCCCAAATTAGGAGCATCTACGACAGTTACTTATAATGTGCCGCAAAATCTTCTTCCCGCGCTTGAAGTAACTCCACGAAATTTTTCTTTTGAGAATACGGAATCCGGTGAATCACCCGAACAGGATGTTGTTATTACTGCAAGAAAGAATTATGTAGAAGTAAAAGGTCAGAATTTCCTCGATCCGAGAATCCAGATAGTTGACTGGGGCGGTCCTCCTCCTCCTTTCAGGCTGGATAAGGATGCTTCCAGAAATTTGAAAATCAGATATAATGCAAATGACAGTTCATACATAGACGGTCAGATTGATTTGATAAGTTCCGCTTGTCAAGGAAATGATATTTATCCGGCAAGCACATGGATTTATGCTTCCGATATCGACATGGGAACGCAGACTATTAATCAGACCAAAGAAGAGCTTCGAAAAGGCGTTTTTTGCAACAGAACCGGCAAAACTATAAGATTGTATAATATGCTCTTTACGGGTCTCAACGAGAGTGAATTTAAAATGATAAATCCACCTTTTGATGTCGATATTCCACACGATTCATGTATTGAAGTTACTTTTAGGTTTACACCATCGGAAACCGGCAAACGTACTGCAAATTTTGTTGTTAATACCAGCGAAGGTACATATCAGTCTGAAATATTCGGCATCGGCTCCGGAAAAGCAATTATTGAAACTGTAAATGAAGTAAATTTCGAAGCTGTTGACTGCAAAAATAATTCCCGTGAAATGGATGTTGTGATAACCAATCCCGGCGCTCTGCCTCTTAATATTTCAAGCTTTGCAATTGACAACCCCGATTTCAGTTTCGTACCCGCAAACCCGGGACAGCAGCAATTAGCAGCACAGGGCGGCAGTATGACCGTAAAAATTAAATTCGAACCTGCAAATCCCGGTCCGTCAAACGGAACTTTGACAATAATAAGCGACGCTGAAAATTCACCGGATACCCAGATACCTCTTTCAGGTGTTAAAAATGAACATACTTTTTCCGTTTCAGACAGAGGTATTGATTTTGGCTACGCCTGCCCGGATGAAGTTATTCAGCGTACTATTGAAATAACAAATACAGGGAATGTGGAAATTACAGTAAATGCATCTGCGGCAGCACCTTTCAATCTTCCTGTTTCAAACTGGACAATACCCGCAGGTGAAAGCAGAAATATAGATGTTGCATTTACCGGAGCAGCAAGCGGTTCGGAAAGCCTTGTTTTCACTGAATCCTACTGCAGTTATGAAAATACGGTTACACTGGACGGAATTGTCGATCCTGTCCTTTTGCAGTCGGATTTGCTCAGCATCGTTGCTTCTGTCGGCTCATCGACTGATAAAGCGTTAACAGTAACGAACAATTCACAAAGAGACCTAACCGTAACCGGCTACGGCTTTGACGACGCTCAGTTCACATTAGTCTCACCCATGCCGCCGTTTGACATCCCCGCAGGAGGTTCAAGAGACATAACAGTGAAATACGCACCGACAGTAAATCAGGAAGCTGATGCGAACCTCAGTCTGACAGGTACCCCTTGTGATTTTTCTTATGACATTGAGCTTCAAGGGCTTCCCTATGCATCTACTACAGATATAGCAATCGGTGATTATCAGGCGCTGATAGGCAGACAGATACAGATAGATGTTAATCTTGTCAACACTCAAAATCTTGATCAGTCCGGCACAAGCGCCATAAATTTTGATGTTACTTTTCTTGCTGACGTTTTAAGACCTGTCGCACCAACTCCCCCCGGCGTAACCGGCGGCGGCATGACCACAATTTCATTTTCCAATCAGGCAGTTAATCCTTCAGCGGGAGACCAAACGGTAGTAACTTTAAATTTTGAAGTGCTGAATACACAGACGCCCTGCACCGACCTTATCCTGAGCAATGTATCGAAAGCAGACGGTTATCTTGTATTTTCAAATATCAGTAACGGAGAGTTTTGTTCTATACCTTCTTCTGCAGATATTTCCATTACGGCTGAAGATGCCGAACCAGGACAGTTGACAACAATTAATATCTATTTGAAAAATGCTCAAAACGTATCTGACTTCCATGAGAACATCAACGCTCAACTAAAAATGAACGCTTATCTTCTTAATCCGGTTGATCCCGTTGACCAAACCGTCGATGCAGGTATGAGAACTATCAATCTGATGCTGCCCGTACAGCCTTTGAACGGAGACGGACTGCTTCAGTCAATAAAATGCGTTGCAATGCTTGGAAATGAAGAATCGACACAGCTCACTCTTGAAAATATCAGCTCTGAAAAAGGTTTTATTGATTTTCAGGTGCAAAATGATGTTTTTAATTTGACAGGTATATGCCGCAGCGGAAAACCGGGCGAATCGCCGAGACTTTTCAATCCCGAAGGAAGTACTGCACTGAGTATGATGATTTCTCCCAATCCATCGGGGAATACCGCTGAACTCAATTTTTCCCTGTCGGAGGAAGGCTTTACAAGCATACTTATAAGCGATGTTTTAGGCAATGAAGTAATGAATGTTCACTCAGGATATTTGAAAATCGGTTCTTATACTCAGGAGCTTGATTTCTCGAATCTTTCTTCAGGCTCATTCTTTATCACTATACATACGCCAACTGCATCTTTGACTAAAAGACTCAATATTTTGAAATAGTTTAGTATTTAAAAAAAATATTCTTAAATTTGTAATTCGTTCACTGTGATACGAATGTAAAAAGCAGGGATATTTTGATATAAAACAACCCCTTGACTTTGTTGACTTTACGTTAAGGGGTTTTTAATTATATGATAAAAAAGTGGGAAACATTGCATCGCTCCGAAGGAGCGGATTACAGGATTTTTAAAGCGGAATGGGTAAAAAGAAAACATCCCGACCGCGGCAAATCGGGAAATTTCGTTGTACTCAATTCACCAAGATGGGTTAATATTATTCCGGTAACAAAAGAAAAAAATGTGATTTTAATAGAGCAGTACCGTCACGGCGTTGACGAAATTACGCTGGAAGTGCCGGGCGGGCTTGTTGACAAAGGGGAACTGCCGCGTGATGCAGCCGAAAGAGAATGTTTTGAAGAAACCGGATTTCAGGGTAAAGGTCATGCGGAACTGCTGGGTGAAAATCAGCCTAATCCGGCGTTTCTTACAAATAAATGCTGGTCATACATTTGGCGCCACTGTGAAGAAAAAGCGCCCCAGCAGCTGGACGGACACGAGGATATTGAAGTCATTCAGGTGCCTCTTACGGAAATCAGAGATTATATAGAAAACGGGAAGATTCAGCATTCATTAGTTCTTACTGCATTTTTCTTTTATTTTTTGAAATACGGACTTTAAATATTTGTTAACAGATAATAAAAATTATGGGTAAAATAATTGCCATAGCGAATCAAAAAGGGGGAGTGGGCAAAACCACAACATCAATTAACCTTGCGGCATCTTTGGCTGTTCGTGAGTACAGCGTGCTCCTAGTCGATATTGACCCTCAGGCTAATGCTTCACACGGTGTAGGATGCGAGCGGGAGAAGATTGAAACTACTATCTATGAAGTACTTGTAAACGGAGAAAAAATTGAGGAGAATATACATGAGACTCCTATGCCGAATTTATTCGTTGTACCTTCTCATATAAACCTTGTCGGAGCAGAAATTGAAATGGTGAATATAGACGAAAGAGAACTATATCTGAAAAATGCTCTTTCCGGGATAAAGGAAAAATATGATTTTATTATTGTCGACTGCCCGCCCTCGCTCGGCTTGCTTACCCTTAATGCACTATCTGCCGCCGATTCGGTCTTGATACCCGTACAGTGCGAATATTACGCTCTGGAAGGTCTCGGACAGCTTTTAAATACAATATCAATAGTCCGCTACAAGCTCAACCCCGATTTGGATATCGAAGGCGTTCTTCTCACTATGTTCGATTCCCGTCTCCGGCTTTCAAATCAGGTAGTAGAAGAAGTAAAACAGCATTTCGGAAATAAGGCTTTTAAAACGGTTATCAACCGAAATGTACGTCTTTCAGAGGCTCCCAGCTACGGTAAGCCGGTGATACTTTACGATGCACAGTCCATGGGAGCTCAGAATTATGTAGAATTGTCCCAGGAAATACTTGACAGAAATCCTGAATTAGCAAAAATATAGCGGCAGACCTAAGTGTCTGCTCGTAAAGGTAGATTTTAATTTAATCCCGAAATAAATAAAATGGCAAAAACAGCAAAAAGAATTGGCTTGGGGAAGGGGCTGGAAGCTCTTCTGCCTTCCGTAGAATTTTCAAAAGAAAAAGGAATGACATTTAAAACCGAAGACGAAGAAATGCTCAACGACGGCAGTTTCGGCACTATTGAAATTTCCAAAATTAAACAAAATCCTTACCAGCCGCGCTCTGATTTTGACAAGCAGGCGCTCGAAGACCTGAAAAATTCAATCATAGAACACGGTATCATCCAGCCCGTAACCGTAAGACGCTCCGTAAACGGTTATGAGCTTATTTCCGGTGAAAGACGTCTCCGTGCCGCAAAAGAAGCAGGCTTTGCTAAAATACCCGCTTTTATTCTGGTTGTGCAGAGCGACGTGGAAATGCTCGAAAAAGCAATGATTGAGAATCTTCAGCGAGAAAACCTCAATCCGATTGAAATTGCACACGGCTATCAGAGACTTCTGGAAGAATGTAAGCTCACACAGGAAGAAGTTGCCGAAAAAGTAAGTAAAGACCGTTCTACCGTTACAAATTTTTTGAGGCTCCTGCGTCTTCCCGAGAGAATACAGGAAAGCCTCCGTTCTAAAGAAATAACCGTCGGACATGCAAGAGCTATGCTGGGTCTCTCTACTCAGGAAAGAATGCAGCAGGCATGGCAGGAAATAATGAATAAGGGACTGTCCGTAAGAGCTTCGGAAGCTCTGATAAAAGATATTGAAACTGGAAAATTAGTTTTCGATGAAAAACTCAAGCGCTTCGTTAAGCCGAGACCCAAGAAAAAAGACAGCAAAAGTCATGTCTCTCCGGAAACAGCCGCAGTCCTTGAGGATAAAGAAAACAAACTGCGCCATCTGTTCGGCACTCAGGTGAAAATCAGCACTAAAGCCAAAGATAAAGGCAGTATAGAGATAGAATTCTATTCTCCCGAGGAATTCGAAAGAATTATTGAAATATTGGAGAATATTCAGAGTAATTGACAGTTTTTTTTCTATAAATCATTTATAACTGACAGGTGCTCCTGTGAAAAGGAAAAGACCCGGAAGAAAACATCCTCAAACCCAAGACAGGATTAAGGAAACGTCCGCTTCTCAGAAAAGCTCGTTCAGATATAATTTTTTAGAAATCATATCCCGAAAAGTTACGGAAATTGATTTTTTACACAAGCCGTATTTTATTTATTCTCTTTTTCTTCTGGCAGGATATATATTTATCTTAAATGCCTGGATATGTGATGATTCTTTCATTACATACCGAACTATTGATAATTTCTATAACGGTTACGGGCTGACGTGGAACGTCTCTGAGCGCGTTCAGGTATTTACCCATCCGCTCTGGATGATTTTGCATACAGCTTTTTACTTCATTACGCGGGAACCCTATTTTTTAAATCTTGCAGTTTCTTTTGTCTGTACATTTGCAGCGCTTTATCTGCTTGCATTTAAAATATCCAAAGATTATTTCAGTGCTGCTGCTGCAATTATTCTCCTTCTTTTTTCAAAATCTTTCGTTGATTATTCATCATCCGGACTGGAGAATCCCCTTTCGTACTTATTAACAGTTTCTATTTTATGGATATTCTTTGATCATCAAAGAAAAAACAGACTTTTTCTGCTGTCACTTCTCATTTCACTTGCTCTTTTGACAAGATTGGATTTCATTCTGCTTTTTGCTCCGCTGATTGTTTTTGAGCTGAAAAAAAGTTTTTCATTTAAAAGCATTTTTATAGTAATCTTAGGTTTTATACCTCTCATCTTATGGGAATTATTTGCAGTCATATATTACGGTTTTCCCCTACCGAACACATATTATGCAAAAGCGGCTATTGAGTATCCCGGACAGGTCGTATTGATTTCTCAGGGAATATCTTATTTCGCCAATTCTTTGTCATGGGATCCTGTTACCCTGATTTTTACTTTCGGAATAATTTTATTGTCAATATTTCTTTTTACGGAGAAATCGAAGGATTCTCTTAAGTATTTATTTGCTGCAACAGGTATTTTGCTTTATTTTCTATATTTGATTAAAATCGGCGGCGATTTTATGACGGGCAGATTCTTTTCCGTACCTGTTTTTATTGCAGCATTGCTGTATGCCCGTATGCAGTTAAAAAATAAAAACGCTTTATCTGTTTTTGTTATTATACTCGGGCTGGTAACGGGCATTGTAAATTATCAGAAAACGCCTCTGTTTTCAAGCGCTTCTTACGGCTCAGAGAGGACAAAAGACCAAGAAAACGAAGAAACAAATCCCTGGTGGTATTATCCTTTCACTGATGAAAACGGCATAACCGACGAGAGAGCCTTCTGGTATTCCGATTTGGGTTTTTTAAAAGTAATCGGCAATGGTTTAGGCAGACCCGACCATGAAAACATAAGAATGGCGATGGCAAGCAAAGAATCTGATTATAAAACATTTTTAAGAGCATCTATCGGTATGTTTGGTTACTATGCCGGTCCCGAAAAGCATATTATCGACTATCACGCGCTTGCAGACGCACTGCTGGCTAGGCTGCCAAATCTTGATAATCCCGAACCTGCTTGGAGACCCGGTCATAACGAGCGAGTAATGCCTATGAAATATTTTGAAACTATTGACAAAGACACAAATTTGATACAAGACAAAAAAATTCATAATTTTTATGATAAACTCAGCATAATTATTAAGGAACCTGTTTTTTCCGAAGGAAGATTTTCTGAAATATTAAAAATGAACACTGGCGCTTATGATGATTTAATCCATAAAGATTACATAAAAATTGAAGAAAGAAAATATTACATGAGTTCCGCCGATTCGGTTCATCTCGGTAAATGGATAAACAATAAGGGGGTTTACTACGCAAGAAAAGAAAAATACGGCGTTGCAAACTATTATTACCGGAAAGCCCTTGAATACGATTCGCTGAATACAACCATTTTCAACAACGTAATCGGCACTTATCTTCACCTGAAACGTTTTGACAGCGCCCATGCTTATGCACAGCCCTTCATTAAAAAAGGACAAATAAACGAAGCGGTTCAGAGTCTTTTTATGGTTTGGGCTCAGCATTACGGCAGCAGGCAGATGTATGACAGCGCCAAAGCAAAAATAGCCGAATGGCTTGAGTATCAGCCGGAAAATGACAACGCTCTTTCAAATTACGGATATTATGCCCTGATGGCGGGTGAGAACGAAACAGCCGAGAAATACTGGCAGAAAGCATATAGGTTAAATCCCCGGCATCCCGATCATATCTACAATCTTTATCAGCTTTATTTAAATGTGTTTGAAAATCTTGATTCTGCCGGCAAATATGCCCGAATGGTACTGAGACAGGGAGGCAGAATTCCTCAAAAAGAGCTTCAGTTGCTGAAAGGATATATAAACTGACATGTTTTTCGAAACCGCAGGCATAGAGGTCAGTCCTTGGATACCTCCGCTGACTGCCTTTCTAATCTCCGCCTTTACCTCCATGGGAGGCGTTTCCGGCGCTTTTCTTCTTCTACCGTTTCAGATGAGCGTTCTCGGCTTTACCTCACCAGCCGTGAGCAGTACAAATCAGCTTTTCAATATAGTTGCAATACCGAGCGGCGTGCTGAGATATATCCGCGAAGGAAGAATGGTTTGGCCCCTTACTTGGATTGTCGTCATCGGCACTCTGCCCGGTGTGTTTATCGGTGCGGTGATTAGGCTGGAGCTTCTCCCGGATCCTTCCGCATTCAAGATATTCGCAGGTATAGTTCTTCTTTACATAGGAGCAAGATTAGTAAAAGATACTTTTTTCAGCAAGAAGAAGTTAGGGAGTTCCGAGAAGAAATTCCATGAAACAGTAAAAAGACAAAAAAATAAGAGTATTTCGAGGACTGAAATAAAGCATTTCAGTCTAAAAACTCTTGTATATTCTTTTTACGGTGAAGAGTTCAAGGTGCCTGTTCTTCAGATTTCCCTGCTGAGTTTTCTTGTGGGCATAGTCGGCGGCATATACGGCATAGGCGGTGGAGCTATCGTAGCGCCGTTTTTTGTTGCATTTTTTCGTCTTCCTGTTTATACCGTAGCAGGACCGGCTCTCATGGGTACTTTTATTACATCTGTTTCAGGCGTGCTTTTTTACATATTCCTTGCTCAGTATTATCCCGGAACTGCAGTATCACCGGACTGGCTGCTCGGAATTTTGTTCGGAGCGGGGGGAGCCGCAGGAATGTATGCAGGCGCATCTCTGCAAAAATACGTTCCGGCAGTATTGATAAAAATGATTCTGGCTCTGTGCTTATCTTTTATTGCAGTCAAGTACATTTCGGAGATTTTTGTTTAATATGTCATTCCGTGCTTGACACGTAATCCGAGATTTTTGTTCATTAAAAACCTAATGCTTATATTTGTAGTTTATTTAAATAACTGAATAAAGTTTTGATTATTTGATATTGATATGGCAAAGATACCGACACGCGAAGAAGCTGATGAACTGCTGAAAAAGTACAATAAATCGGAATCACTGATAAACCACGCTCTTGCAGTGGAAGCTGTTATGCGTTATGCAGCACGTCAGAAAGGCGAAGATGAAGAAAAATGGGGCGTTATAGGCTTGATTCACGATCTTGACTACGAAATGTATCCCGACCGGCACTGCCAAATGACGGAAAAAATACTCAGAGAAGAAGATTGGGACGAGGAATATATCCGTGCGGTACTGTCTCACGGATACGGCATTGTTACAGATGTTGAACCAAAAACCGAACTCGAAAAAACGCTGTTTGCCATTGACGAACTTACGGGACTGGTAACTGCCTGCGCCTTAGTCCGCCCCTCAAAAAGCGTCAATGATTTGAAAGTAAAATCAGTTAAGAAAAAATGGAAAGTGAAAAGCTTTGCAGCAGGTGCTGACAGAGAAATTATCCAAAAAGGAGCCGATATGCTCGGAATGGAGCTTTCCGAACTGATTGAACTGGTCATTATGGGCATGAGAGAAAAATCGGATGAATTAGGACTTTGATTATTATATTGAAAGCTTTATTTTCCTTGTTTTTGTAGTATGTTTCAATTCTTCTTTTTAGAAATAACTTATGGAATGTAATAAAGAAAAGAACCTGAGAAACTGCAACTGCAGCTACGAACCCTGCTCCAGAAAGGGACTTTGCTGCGAGTGTATTGCATATCACAGACGCTCCCGCGAGCTGCCTGCATGTGTATTTCCGGATTCCGCCGAAAGAACTTACGACCGCTCTTATGAATTTTTTGCGAAACTCGTTTCTCAGGGGAAAGTTTGATACTATGAGTAACGATAATAAAGAGCTGGTACTAAATCATATTTCGGAAATCCGGGTGCGCTATGCCGATACGGACAAAATGGGCGTTGTAAACAATGTAAAGTATCTCGAATACTTTGAAGTAGGCAGATCGGAGCTTATGAGGCATTTCGGACTGCCTTACAAAACCCTTGAAAAACTGGGTTACCTTCTGCCTGTTATCGAAGCAAAGATTGAGTACAAAAATTCCGCATTTTATGATGACCTTGTAAGCATCGAAGCTGTTTACAAACGCGAAAGAAAACCCGTAATGACATTTGAATATAATATTTTCATTGATGATACGACAATTGCAAAAGGATATACGAAACATTGTTTTCTTGACGAAGAAACAAGAAAACCCGTTAAGCCGCCTAAGGAATTCTGGGAAGGCTTGCAAAATATTGAAAACCGGTTGAAAAAATTAGGAGATTTATGATTTTATCTACCCGTCTTTTTGTTTAATCGGGGAAAACATTATGAAAAGAACCCATTGGATAATTATCATTACAGCGTTGTTTGCTGCCGGAAACTTTCAATTATTCGGGCTGACGACTTCGCCTTTTCATTTTTTAAGAACAAATGTTTCCGCACGGGCGGCAGGTCTTGCGGGATGTTTCGCAGCTATGCCAAATGATCCGAACGGAGTTTTTTCCAATCCTGCCATAATCTCCACAGTCGATAAGAACAATTTTTCCGCAACTTTTCTTAAGCATGTGCTGGACATCAACTCCGGCTCGGTTGTTTATGTCAGAAAAGATGAAGACTTCGGCAATCTCGCCGCATCCGCTATATATACAAATTACGGTTCCTTCGTTAAAGCCGATGAATTCGGCGAAAAAACCGGAGAATTCGGCGCCGGAGACGTTGCACTTGCCGGCACATATTCAAATGAACTCGACAGCAATCTTTACTACGGCGCCACTTTCAAATTAATATACTCAACCATCGAAACTGCGAGCTCTTTCGCATTTGCGGTTGATGCGGGAATGATATACCTTATGCCAGACATTCGCACAAACGTCGGAGTTTCGGTTTTACACGCAGGCAGCCAGGTAACCACTTTCGACGGCGTTTCAGAATCTCTCCCTCTCGACGTAAGAATCGGCGTTAATCACCGGCTGCGCGGGCTTCCTCTGCTGGTAAACCTGTCATTTCATCATCTTGCCGACGATACAGACGGTTTCTTCGATAAATTTGCTAATTTCTCAATCGCAGGAGAGCTTTATCTCGGAGATTACATCCGTGCAAGGCTGGGTTACGACAATCAAATCCGCCGTCTCACTTCACCGGACAACGACAAACAGTTTTCTGGACTTACCGGCGGCTTGGGAATCTATACGAAGACATTTTTCTTCGACTACGGCATCGCACAAAACGGCATTTCAGCCACCTTACACAGATTTTCCGTATCATTAAACATATAAAAAAGGATTCATTATGAAAAAAGCACTAATTATCTTATTTTTAGCGGGTTTATTCACATCAGCCTCTTTTTCCCAGCAGGACACACCCATCTTGCAAAATCAAAAAGTAGAGCCGGTACAGCTTTCTCCGACTTTCATAGTCGCAGATGTTGCAACGGTTTACAACAAACTTGAAACTGTCGAGATACGCGGTGCAGAAGTCGATGTTTTTCTTCAGATAAAGAAAAAGCTTACACAGATAATAGAAGCTGCACAGAAAAAACAACTCAAAGCGCAGGATACCGTAGAAGTTGATCTCGAATTACCGATGGCTCAAAGCATTTTAAACCTCATGGATAGAGCAGTTCTCCAAGGTTCGGAAGCAGAAAGCTTCCAAAGATTCCGTCAGGCGATCATAGACTCCGCAAAAAAGCTTCAAGACAAATAATTTCATACGTTTACTACAAAATTACAAAAGACTCTGTCAAATAAACAGAGTCTTTTTTTGTATAAAAGATATTCTGGCACCGTTTTACTGCTTTAATATAAAGTAATTCTGTGTTTTTTACATTTTTACTTTGACTTATCTGCTTTAGGAAAAAAAAACATCTGAAATCAGTAATATTTTGAAGATATTATTACTTTCTGTATTTTGAAATAAATTCCTCTACTTCCGGGATGCCTCCCTGAAAAATCAGATAGCCGTTTGACGGCTCTCGTTCAGTTATTTCCTCAGCGATGGGGGTGAGCATTATCTCCCGTACTTTTTCCAAATCGCTTGTCTGCCCCAAAGCCCATCCGAGTTTTATATATGCCACTTCCGGGAGCATATTTGCAGAGGGTATTACTCCGAGCTCCATCATTTCTCTTCCTGTTTCGTAAACATACATCTGAACGTATCCCCAAAGAGTCTGTACTGTCATGTAAACTGCTATGCCGGCGTCATTACATGCTTTCAAAGCGGGGTAAAGAGGTTTGTTTACGTGGCCCAGACCGGTTCCGGCTATGACTATGCCTTTATAGCCGTTGTCTATAAGTGAATAAACAATATCAGGCATCATATTTGGGTAATAATAGATTATCGCCACTTTTTCTTCAAAAACGGCATTTATTTTCACATCTTTATCATTGCGTCTGCGGCGGTAGTTTTTCCGCAGGGGAGTGATTTTATTTCTGTCAACCATGGCTATGGGAATTTCGCCTATCGTTCTGAATGTTGAGCGGTAGCTCGAGTGCATTTTTCTGACGCGTGTGCCGGGGTGCAGCAGACCGTACATGTCGGATGTGGGACCGAACATACAGACAAGCACTTCGGCTATATCAGATTCAGCCGCAGTTTTAACGGAGTGCATCAAGTTTAAAGCAGCGTCGGAGCTGGGCCTGTCCGAAGAGCGCTGGCTGCCGACCATAACAATTGGTACGGGTGAGTTTTGCACCATAAAGGAAAGTGCCGCCGCAGTGTGGTGCAGTGTGTCGGTTCCATGTCCGATTACGATGCCGTCCACGCCCTGCTCGATTTCTCTGCCAATGGCTTTTGCAGTGGCTATGTACTGCTCGGGACCCATATTTTCGGAAAAAACGCCGTAGAGCTTCTCTGTTTCAAGGTTGCAGTAATCTGCCAGCTCGGGTACGGAGCCGTAAAGTTCTCCCGGCGAAAATGCCGGAATAACCGCGCCTGTTCTGTAGTCAAGACGGGAGGCAATGGTGCCGCCTGTTCCGAAAAGTTTTACTCTCGGTTTGTTTTTAGAATAAGGAAACTCCTGCTCGGGAATTTTGTAATGTGCTTCTTTTCTGCCGAAAATTTTTACATCCGTTACTTTATTGCTGTTAATACCAATGTTATATCCGGTGGCAAGTTTAATAACGATATGATACTGGTCTGCTGTTTCGGAGCGGGGAAGAATAATTCCGCGGAATACTCCTTCGGTAGTTTTTATTTCTACGTCGCTCCATACTTTGGCATTATATTCTTTCAGTTTTTCAAGCGCTTCTTCTCTGTATCCTTTGTAATCATCATTTGACGGCATCTTACGACTCCTTTACATTTTTTTCGATTATTTCCAAAACTTTCTTTGCATCCGCTCTGCCGCGAAGCTCTCTCATTACTTCTGCCATTATTAAAACCGGTTTGTTCTTTTCGTCATACAGTTCTATCTTGTCAATCTCTTTTTCAGCCTGAGAAACGGCATATTTCATTTCGCTGTCTTCTGCCGGCGGCGGAAGCTCGTCTTCGGTGAGAACGCCTGCATTTACTGCATTTTCTAAGGCAACAAATACTCCCTCTTTGATAATTCTGCCTTCTGAATGTGCTTTTAGTACTTTCCAAAGGATATCTTCATCTTCGAGTATTTTTACATCGAGCCCCCGTTTGTTCAAGGTTTTTGGATGCTTTATTACAGCCGATGCAGCAATAACAGGAGAGACATTCAGCTCTTTGACAGCTTTTTTGAAAAGCGGAGCATGAACTGAAACCGCAAGGTCTTCTATCAAATCTTCGGGAACTCCAATTTCTTTGTACCATGTTTCTCTTTCCCACAAAAATTCCGGTGTGTTTATCCTTAGAATTTCCTTTCTTTCGTCGGAGATTTCCTTAGGAGGAAGGTCGGTATCAGGATACATCCTGTCGGGTCCGGGCAGGATTCTTTCGAAGCCGTTTGTACCGTCGCGCAGAGCCTGCCGTGTTTCGGAAGGAACTCCGATAGCAGCTTCTTTTGCCCGTATGATAATTTCATTAGCAGCCATCTCGGTGTCTTCTTCACTGCCCCAGACTATCACAAGCGTATCTTTATCATCGCTGCAGCCTGCGAATTTTCTAATCTTCTGTCCCTCCGAGCTTGAAAGGGTTACCTCGGTACTGTCCGAGTGAACAATATTCGGAAGAGTAGTAAGGCAGGCAATTACACGCACTCTGTCAGAAATCTCTTTTGCAAAAAATGTATCCGTTTGTGTCTGCCAGCTCAGCAAGCCTTTAAAGCCGCGCAGAGTTACGCATTTTACGACTTTATCGTCTTTTATTGCGTCGTATATGGGTTTGTATGATGTTTTTCTGACAAGATGGGTTATATCATCGGTTTTCGCTTTAAAAGTCTCAGTTGTAATTCCTCGCCTTTTCAGTTCCTCACGGAGCCTGAGCAGATTCCACTGACGCATAGCCTCGTTGTATGTCAAAAGTGGTATTCTTTTTATGCTGGGTACGCCCTTTATCTCGATTCTTGTGCCGCCTGTAACGCTGACGTTTACGTCTTCCCGGGCAGCGCCGACGCCTGTTCTGACATGCCCGGTGGAACGCGCTATTCTGCTTAGAAGATGATTTACTTCGGCTACTTCCTGCGGCGTTTTCATATCGGGCGCTGTTACGGTTTCAATAAGAGGCATTCCGAGGCGGTCGGCAAGGTAAACTCTTGTATGCCCTGAGTCGCTGTACTCGCGGCATGAATCTTCCTCGAGGGACATCTGCCATATTTTGATTTTCCTGTCTTTGTAAGGTACCCATCCGTTCAGAGAAGTGATTGCAGTTCTTTGAAATCCGGTGGGAATACTGCCGTCCAGATACTGCTTTCGAGCTATGTGAAGTTCGTCAACAATGGAGCAGTTTAGCAGCATACCGATTTCCATGGAAATATCGAGAGCCTGCTCGTTTATTGTAAAAGGCGGCGTGTCGTCCATTTCATAAGTGCAGACGGTTTCGTGGTTTATGCGGTAAATGATGTCTTTCTTTGTCTTGAATTCCATCAAAGCCGTTCCGTCGTACTCGCCAAGCTCGGAAAGCGTCGGGCGCATGTGGCGCAATATCTCCGCATGATATTCTTTGCTGTATTTTCCGGCAGGGCACCTGCAAAAAAGCTTTTTATCGGTCAAAAGCTGCTGATGTACTTCCAATCCCGACATAAAGCCGACTCTTTCATAGTCTTCGGGTGTCATTTCCTCAAACGGCTTGAACTTAAAATCGTACATAACTATACCTGCTAATCAAAATTCCTAATCTTTTTCTTCAATTTTCTACAAGCAACAAAAATAAGAAAAAATAGGGAATTTTATATAAGGTATGCAAAAGAAATTTAACTTTTATTAACAAATAATTTTTTACTGCTGTTAAAAGCTCGTAGCACCTCATTGTTTTTACTCTTATGAAGTTTACTTTAAGTTAAAGAAAAAATTAAGATTTTGGAATAGAAAGAAGTGATGAAAAAATAAAACTCTGGAGTATGCTTCCATAAAATATTCTTCCATTTAATATGTTTTTAAACATTATGAAAATACTTATAGATACTTCCATACTGATTGCCGTTATAGCAGGCGAAAAAGAAAAAGATGCCATCGTAAAAAAAACAATGAACGCTGAACTTCTGGCGCCGCTGTCTGTCCATTTTGAAATTGGAAACGCCTTGTCTGCTCTTATGAAAAGGCATAGATGCAATTTGAACGATGTAAAAAAAGCTCTTGATATTTACTCCCGGATTCCTGTTGAATATTTGAATGTCGATTTAAGCCATAGCTTGCTTTTATGCGAAAAATATAATATCTATGCCTATGATGCCTATATCCTCTCCTCCTGCATCAAAAATAACATCACATTATTTTCGTTAGATAAGAAAATGAATCATATTGCAAGTGAACTTGGAATAAACAATATTGAGGTATAAGAAATGGAAGTGTTCAACTATTCAACCGCAAGGCAGAAGCTCTCTTATATACTTGATATTGCTTTCACCAAGGGCGAGGCGAAGCTGAGAGACAAAAACGGAAACCTTTTTTCTATCAAGCCCGAAAAGAAAAATTCTTCCCCCCTTGATGTGCAGGACATCGGTTTAAATCTTTCACGTAAGGAAATATTAGATGCAATTCAGGAAGGCAGAAAATTCAAATAATACTGCATCTTCTAAATGCCTGCCTTTGCAAATATATATTTCCGAAAAATGCCCTAAAGATGATTTCATCGGTGCAGATTATGACATCAAGCAGGTTTTCAGCATTCTTCCTCTCGTCTAAAAAGCGTTTAAATGCGTCTATGCGTCTAAATGTAACTTTATTAAATAGTCAATCCTGAAATAGCCAATAAGCAGTTGAAAACTAAAGTAGTTTATTAACCATTAATACTTTTCTATTTGCCGGAAAATGCTTTTTTTTGTAATAAACCTTGCAAATAAAAGAGTGGACAAGCATGAAGGGCTACGGTAAGAATCAAAAGCAGTGACGAAATGAATTTATTACTATCATGTGCAGCTTACAACTTACGCAAGCTGATGCGGGAGTTGGCTTTTTCTTTTCTCAAGCTTATTATGAGTGTGAAATACCTATCAGCTAACTACGCAATATTGTCAATAAAGTATCAATAATATGTTTTTCAGCATCGACGAAATAGTCAAATGCTCCGATAATATATTCATTTGAAATTTCTTTTTCGAGTTTGTCGCCGCTCAAATCATTTCCGTTAAGAGCAATTTCAGCAGTTCTTTTCAAATTAGCAGGTAAAGATTTATTATTCCATTCCTGATGTATTTTTTCCAAATTTAAAAAATGAAAATCTGCCTTTTGCACCGCTTGCTTATTATTATTAATTTTATGTTTAATCAATCAAAAGATTATATTTGCCGGGCATTTTTATCTATGGGGTAAAACAATGGGAAAAAAAATTATGGGGGTTCTATTTATATTAGAAAAAATTCCCCGTACTATTGGATTGAATATCAAGGGAAATGCTTTTCTTCAAAGGTTCGCATAGGCGAGACCAAAGCAGAAGACAAAGAAATCCGCAGTAAATTAATTTCGTGGCTGAAAGACAAATCAGCCCAAAAACGCTTAGAGCAGCAGGGAATACTTGAGCATACGGAGAGGGCGGGCATAAAATCGCTTTGGGAGCAGTATTTAAAAAATTCCGAAAAAACTTGCATATTAAAAATAAACTTTGTATATTTGTAAGCTATTTGATGCCACTGTAGCTCAGTTGGTCAGAGCAGCTGATTTGTAATCAGCAGGTCGTTGGTTCGAATCCGACCAGTGGCTCAAAAAAAGACAAGCCTTTGTAAATTTACATACAAAGGCTTTTTTATTATGAAAATGCTTTTTGACCGTGAAAATCAATAAATTACATAACGGCGCCGTTTTTTTCCTGTTAGCCGTAATTACAACCGTTAACAGCATCCTTTCTCGTTTCCATGTTCTTGACGATACACTTATTTATTACAGATATATTCGCAACGCTCTGGAAGGATGGGGACTTGTCTATAATAAAGGGGAGTTTTTCAATGGTTTAACCTCACCCTTATATACCTATTTGGCGCTTGCAGCATCATATATTTTCAGAGATATACATACTGCGAATACTTTTTTAGGAGGATTGTTTCTTTTATTAACATCCTGGATTATTTATATTCTGTTAAAAAGACATAATTTTCCTTTATTGTTTGCGGCTATACCTTCTTTTTTGATGGTTAGTACACAGTATTTTTATCTTGTCATCGGCATGGAAACAAATTTGTACTTATTTCTGCTTGTTTTAAGCATATATCTGTTTCTTGAAAAAAAATATTTTGCATTGAGTTTTGCTGCTCCCTTTCTTTTTCTAACAAGAGGGGAATCGGCATTTCTGATAATTATTCTTATTATTTTTCACTTTACTCTAAAAAGAAAATTTCCGAAGTGGTACGTATTTATTATTCCATTTATCATTCTTGCAGGAAATTATATTTTCAATTTTGTTTACTATGGCGAGATGCTGCCTCATACACTTAGCGTTAAAATCATGCAGGGTAGTTCATGTCTATGGGGAGAATTTTCTTTTTTTAAAGGGCTATTCTTTATAAACTGGCATGAAACTAAGAGTTTTTACTTATTTAACAATTTTTTTTCAATTCTGCTTTTTGGTTTAGCGGGTGCAGGAATTGCAACAAAAATATTTAAAAGTATGTTTTTGCAGATTTACCTGTTGTTTTTAGTTCTTCTTGCTCTATTTTATGTTTATTTCAATATCCCATATTATTTATGGTATTATGCACCTTTTTTGATATTTGCATATTTGGGCTTTTCATATTTTATAAAAGTGATTATTGAATGGAAAATATCCGGCAAAATGCTTAAAGCTGTGTCATTATTGATTTCATTTTTATTTATTTTAAACCTTCAGGTTAATACGCTTATCAGTCTGCCTGACAAGCAGGGAATAAAAGAATATAAACAAGCCGGCTTATGGATAAAAAACAATACACCTGCTAATGCAAAGGTAGCATGCGTCGAAATTGGCTATATCGGCTGGTATTCCGAAAGGTATATAATTGATATCTTAGGGCTTGTTAATCCATATAATGCAGATTACATCGGAAGGGGAGATCTTACAAGCTGGCTGAATCATTATAATCCCGATTATGTCCTTGTGCATGATCCGCTGTGGAATATGGAGGCATCTGCTAAAATGCTGCTTAAATCCGGTGAATATATACCCCAGAAGAGCTTTTCAGTAGAAGGGCTTACTTTACTGAAGAAAAAATAATCGAAAATTATACTTCAGGAATTCCAAAATATTCTACTTTATCATACATTCATTAAAAAAACTAAGCAGAATACCCGCAGATGGGTTACACCCGATTTCGAGGCATTTACATTTGCACCGCCGAGTTCTTCTACTGTAACATCTTCATTTGAAGATGAGAAAGAACTTTTTTATTTAACATACAATAAGTAAAAATGAATTACTCTATTACATGATCTACTAAAACACTTTGGTTACATCCAACCTTTTACCCAATGTTTTGTTCGCATTATTTTTTATTTTAGTGAAGGTAAAATTATTTTTATATTGTTAAATTAAATTGATTTTAGCTTATATAAACTTATTTACTAAATAAGCAAAACAGAATATGAATTAAGTATTAGTTACTAACAATATGGTATAAACATGAGATACTTTCTAATATATCTATCATTTGTATTGTTTTCAATCATCAGTGCATTTGCAGATGAAGCAGCATCAGATGCTCCTTCTTTCGAAAACAAACTGACAGGAGACTGGGGCGGTTTCAGGAATCAGCTTTTTGATGCGGGTATTGAACTCAACATGTTATATACTGCGGAACCATGGTATATTCCGCAGAATGATTTTACGGATGAATTTTACTATGTGGATTATTTTCAGTTATTTGCATCTTTCAACTTAAATGATATTTTTGGATTGCACGGTGGAAAAGTACTTTTTCATTATATTGGAAACAACGGCGGCTTTCCGGGTGAAGATGCAGGAGTTGCCCAAGGTATATCGAGCATTGAGGCACATAATACATATAAAATATTAGATTTTTTTTACTATCAGGATTTTTTAGACGACCGGATTTGTTTTTTGGCAGGTTTGATTGATTTGAATGCGCATTTCGATGTGAAAAACACTGCGGGACTTTTTCTTAATCCCTCTCACGGTATCGGCGTTGAGTTTGCTCAAAGCGGCGAAAACGGGCCCTCAATTTTCCCGACATCTTCTCTCGGTGCCGTTCTCAGATTAGAGCCTTTGAAAAATATCCATATACAAACCGGAGTTTTCGACGGGGTATCGGGTGATCCGGAAAACCCAAACGGTACCCAGGTTATTTTAAAAAACAGCGACGGACTGCTCGTATCATCAACGCTTTATTATATTACCGGGACTTCAGTTTGCGAGCTGCTGGGCCCTTGTGAACCGCCGGACAGACAGATAAAATTAATTGATAATTATTCAAAAATCGGTATCGGATTTTGGTATTATACTGATGATTATAAATATATTGCAAGCCACATAAAGAACTGGGGCGTTTACATGGTATTTGAGGAAGATGTTTACCTTGAGGAAGATGATCCCCATCAAGGGCTTTCTATCAACGGCAGAATAGGTACTGCAGATGAAATTGTTTATCAGTTTAATTATTACATTGGCGCCGGCATTGTTTATACCGGACTCCTGCCGGGCAGAAGTCAGGATCAGACCGGCATTGCGGTTGCGGCAGGCCATAATTCCTACAATTATCGATTAAATAAACAGCAGAGAGGTCTATACGCAGTAAATTTTGAAACTGACATAGAATTTACATACAAATTTTTTGTTAATTCATATTTTAGTGTACAGTTAGATATGCAATACATCAATCAGCCGAGTCTGCTGGATGTTAAAAAAGATATGTTTTTCACGGGCTGCCGAATAGAAATTGACTTTTAGGGAAATAGAAACAGAATTAAGTTCTTGAAGATACTTTAGAAAATTTTATTTTCAAGGTACATAATAGAAGCAATTATTCAATGTTGAAAAATTATAAAAAAATAAAGAATACCATAACATCAGTAATCTTACTGCTGTTGATTTTATATATTGCTTTTAGCAATGGTTATTATAAACACTCCCACGTTTTAAGCGACGGGAGTGTCGTTACCCATTCTCACCCTTACAATACTGATGATAAGAGTCCTTATAAAACACATCATCACAGTAAAACAGAATATATTTTATTGCTTAATGCAAAAAAATTTATTACCGGAATAATAACGGTACTTATTTTTTTCAAAATATGGAATATTCCTTTTTATGTCATTTCTGAGCAGACAATTCCATTATCAGAAAGCCTGCTTCAAATATTTAAAAGAGCGCCTCCAGAAATTTTTAAAATATAAAAATACTAAAGAAATACGTTTTTATTTTTTTTAAATTTTAAATTAGGAGATAACAATGAATAAGTTATTGACAGGTATCCTATTGTTTTTTCTGACTCTAACACTTTATGCAAAAGATGAAAAAACAGATGCGATGCTCTTCGGAGACGTAAAATCATTAAAAACCAATGAGCACATTCCTTATGCCACCATAACTGTAAAGGGAACAAATCTTGGAGCAGTTGCCGACGGAACAGGACATTTTAAACTTCCTCATCTTCCTATTGGAAAAAACACAATAGCTGCACAGGCAGTGGGATATAAATCTCAGGAAAAAGAAGTAATAATGGAAAAAGGGAAGGCTTTGAATATCTTTTTTGAACTTGAAGAGGATGTGCTGAACTTGGAACAGCTTGTAGTAACAGGAACAAGAACAGAACATTTCATTAAAGATGTTCCTGTCAGAACGGAAGTTATTACTGCAAAAGCAATTGAAAATAAAAATGCCTGCAATCTTTATCAGGCTTTGGAAGGTACTCCGGGCGTGAGGGTTGAAAACCAGTGCCAGTATTGCAATTTCACAATGATACGAATGCACGGGCTTGGAGCAGAACATACACAAGTGCTTATAAACGGACAGCCAATATACTCAGGTTTGGCAGGTGTTTATGGCTTACAGCAATTGAGCACTGTGGATATTGATAAAATTGAAGTAGTTAAAGGAGCCGGTTCTGCACTTTATGGCAGCGGCGCTGTTGCAGGTGCTATAAATATTGTAACCAAAGAACCCGGTTTTGCTCCAGTAACTACCTTAGATGTCCAGTTGGGCAGTTACAATACAAACAAATACGATATTTCCTCTTCTATCCGGAATGAAAAAGGCAATATCGGACTGAATATTTTTGCGCAGAGATATACGGAAGGAGCAATAGATGAAACAGGACCCGGTTTGACAAATGATGAAGTTAGTAATAAAGACGGGATATCTGACAGAGTGATGACAAACCTTACTAATGCTGGATTCGGCTTATATATCGACAATGCTTTTTTAAAAAACGACAAACTCATTATACGGGGAAAATCGGTATTTGAGAAACGCGAAGGAGGCACAATGACTGATGATTATTACCGCAATCCCCTAACGGACGGTACGGAAAATATCACTACAGACCGTTATGAGGCATCTCTCAGCTATAATAATAAAATAGCTGCTGCTACGGAAATAAACTTCAATTTTGCTTATGTAAAGCATAATAGGAATGCTACAAATGATTCATATCTTGGCGATTACATGTCAACTCATGGAGATAGCGTTCCCGATTTAAGGAATATGAGACCCTATCTTGCAGACGAAAATTCATTTACATCTACTTTATCGTTAAATTCAGGATTTGGCAAGCACAGCTTTATTGTTGGATTACAGTTTTTCTATGATGAACTCGAAGAGTCAGGCATGTATGTTGTTGTAGATGAGTCAAGCCCTTATCTTGGGCAGTCTTATAGATCAGTCGCAGATAAACATGCTGTGGAGTTTGGTGTATTTGCTCAAGATGAATGGGCTGTAACTGATAAACTAATGGTTGTTCCCGGCATCAGACTTGACCATCACCAATCAGGTGAAGAATATACTGCCAGCAAACAAGTCTTTACAGCAAATAATTTTCCAAAAACAGATTTTGATGAAACTGCCTTCAATCCAAGACTGGCTGTTAAATACAAATTTTCTGAAGAATTCACTCTGCGTGCAAATACAGGAACGGGTTTCCGAGCTCCTTACGGTTTTTCTGAAGATTTGCACTTGTGCAGTGGTTCTCCAAGAGTTTGGAAATCATCAGATCTCAATCCGGAAACATCTCTCAGCTATAATTTATCTGGTGACTTCTACGGAAAAGATATAAGAATCAGCGCTAATTTATTTCGAACTGATTTAAAGGACAAAATCGGTTTCACTGATGCCGATGCAGAAACAGCCGCATTGGGATATGACTATCAATGGAGAAATATTGATGATGCTTTTGTGCAAGGTATAGAATTTTCTGTTATGGCAAATATTTTTAAAAATATTGGAATGGGATTGGATTTTACATACAATCAAGGTGAATACAACAATGCTCGAGAAGACTGGATTGGAACAGAGTATGAGAATGAAAGCAGGTATATTTCAAGGTTCCCTGAAACCACAGCAAATCTGAAACTTGAATACCAACCTGATTCATGGATATTTTCATTAACCGGTAACTATCAGGGAACGATGTATATTGATTATTATAATGAGGAAATCGACCCTTTACTAGGCGACCAGAGTAAAATTAAGAAAACTGATCCCTTTGTACTTTTCAATGCAAGACTATCAAAAAAAATCGGTCAGTTCAGGCTTTATGCAGGTGTAAACAATATCTTCGATTACGTCCAGGACGAAAGGCACTTAGATGATGCCGCTTTTATGTATGCTCCTGTTTACGGTACAATGTTTTATGGTGGTATTTCTATTGATATTTATCATTGAAATAACATACCTAAAATACTTTCCATTTCTTTAAGACTCGGGAAAGCATTTGCGCATGAATTAAATGAAAAAAAAGATGTCCAACATCTCCGGGATGTTGGACATCTGAGTTTCAAGACGCTAATATCTTTACTGACTATTTTTTCTTAGTCAAGACATCGGCGAAGACCGTAACGGATTTTGATACTGCGCCGACGAAATTGGCGAGA
This sequence comes from uncultured Hyphomicrobiales bacterium, assembly GCA_964577665.1. Classification (GTDB taxonomy): domain Bacteria; phylum Bacteroidota; class Ignavibacteria; order Kapaibacteriales; family UBA2268; genus CAYVTD01. Next base: position 30,733 of record CAZOBD010000002.1, on the reverse strand, counting down.
TTGCGTGCCGGCGGCGCCACTTTGCCGTGCACTTCCTGCACAAGAGACTCAACGGGTTTTATTATTCCGTCGATTCGGTCTATTTTTTCATTGAGTTTTTCCGATGTGCCGCGGAATTTTTGAGAAGTGAGTTTCATCTCGCCTGCAGATTCATTAAAATGAGTCATTGAGACCTGAAGTCTCTGCTTCAGCTCCTCGAAATCCGTGCGGAACTCTGTTAAAGATTTGTTCACAGTTTTCTTAAAATCCGTCAGTTCTTTAGATGTTTCTTTCAGAAAAGAACTAAAGTTGCTTAGCGATACCATTGCGAAGACTGCCAGTATAGTTATGGAAATCAAAGCAATGAGCGCCATTATTTTTAATGCAAGTTCAAGGTCCATAGCAAAAGCCCGGTTTTATGATTAAACGTCTTCAGGTTTGTTCATTTCAGCTTTGAAAGTGTCTGCGCTGGCTTTTGCGGCGTCGCGGATATTGGATATTCGTTCTTCCACCTGTTCTTTTGCGGTGCCGGCTTTTGTTCTGGCATCTTTCAGCACATCTTCGGCGTTTCTTAAAAGTTTTTCTGCTTCTGTTCTTGCAGAATCAATAATGTTCTGAGCCCTTTCTCTGCCCTGATTGACCGTTGAGCTGACCGCAGAGCCAACTTTTTGCTCTAAATCGCCGTAGCCGTCTAAAGCGCCGTCATAAAGTTCGGTTGAGCGTTTTGCAATGTCCTCGCGGAGTTCGGCTCCGCTTTTGGGTGCAAAAAGAAGCGCTGTTACCGCACCAACTGCTCCTCCTATCAAAGTGCCGATTAACATTCCTCTTGTAAAATTCTCTTGTGAACTCATATTACTCCCTTTCATTTTATGATAAATAATTAAATATATGATAATTAGAAAATTACCAGCTTTCCGGTAAAACCACGGGCTTGCCCTGTGCTTTTAAAATCAACTCGCAAAACTCTCTTGCGGCTCCGTTTCCACCGGTTGCTTTGCATATATAATCTGCCGCTTTTTTTACTTCATCTGCCGAATCTGCCGGACATGCTGAATAGCCGGCAGTCTGCATGGGCTGTATGTCATTGACGTCATCGCCGATGTATGCAATTTCTTCGGTTGAGAGCATCAAATTTCCTGCCAATTCCTGAAGGCTTTGTTTTTTATTGCGGGAACCTAAAATCAAATGTTCAATTTTCAGCTTTTCGGCGCGTTTTATTACTATTCTAGAATTTTCACTAGTTATGATTGCGGCATCGATGCCTGCTTTTCTCAAAAGCTCAATGCCCATGCCGTCCCGCAGAGAAAATCTTTTCATCGCTTCGCCTTCTGCAGAGTAAAAAACCGTTCCGTCTGTCAAAGTACCGTCCACATCCATTACGAGTAATTTAATTTTGCGGGCTTTTTCGTTCAAAAGTTTTCCTTCCGAAATTTGATCAAAGTTTCTTACATTTGTATTTTTACTAAATCAAGATAATAAAATTTATTATTTATATCATATTACTCTTGACGTAAAGAAAAATATTTTATTAAAAAAATAAGCGGGATTTTGGCAAAACAATACATAAACGTAACGATTTCTTTGAAAGAGGAATACTATGAGATTGCTTATGCAATGCTCATGGATTTCATTATGACCGGCATTGAAGAGAGAGATGACCAAATAATTGTGTCATTTCCCGTTGAGTCATGGAATCCGGAAACGAGGCTTTCCCTTTTAGAGAAGCTGGCAAAAGCTGATAAAGATGCTGAAATCATTCACGAAGACAAGCTGACAGAAATAAACTGGAATGAGGAGTGGGAAAAACATGTACCGGCTGTTTCGGTCAGCGAGAGAGTAGGCATTGCCCCTGAATGCAAAATAAATGAACTTACCGGCGAGATTAAAATAATCATTAACCCGAAAATGTCGTTTGGAACGGGATCACATGAAACTACCCGGCTGGTATGCCGACTGGCTGAAAAATACGTTAAACCCGGAGATTTTTGGATAGACGCCGGCACCGGTTCGGGTGTCCTTGCCGTACTTACGGCAAAACTCGGCGCTTCAAAAGTACTTGCATTCGACAATAATGAATGGTCTCTGGAAAATGCCGCGGAAAACTTTAAACTTAACAAAACCGATGATTTAATACAGCTTGAGAATTTAGATATTGAGGAAGATTTCGATCTTCCCGATGCTGACGGCATTACAGCCAATCTCTTTCTTAATCTTGTTTTGCCATCATTTCCTTACTTTTATAAAGCCCTTAAAAATAGAAAGGGCATTTTGATAATATCGGGTATTATGAAATACAATGAAGAGGAAACCGTCGCTGAAGCCCGTAAAAACGGTTTCGAAACCCTAGAAATTATTTATGAAAACGAATGGATGGCTGCTGTTTTCAAAGCGTAAATTATAGTATATTATTATGAGAATTGCCGGAATAGACATAGGTACTAACACGATACTTATGATGATTGCCGAAAACGGTAAAAGCGGAATAAGAATCATCCGCGATGAGCATTCTATTGCAAGACTCGGAGAAAAAACTGATGAATCGGGGGAGATTTCTCATGCAGCAATTGACCGGGCAGCTAATATTTTGCAAAGTTATAGAAATATCTGTAATGAAGAAAATGTTGATGTAATACTGCCGGCAGCTACGAGCGCCATGCGCGACGCAAAAAATAATAAATATGTCAAATCTGAATTGGAAAGAATAATTTCTTCTGAAATCAGGTTGATTGACGGAGAAGAGGAAGCAAGATTAAGCTTTCTCGGAACCGTTGAAGATACTGATGAAGCTTCTGTAATTGATATAGGAGGGGGCAGCACTGAGTTCATATCAGGAAAGAACAGAGAAGTCAGTTTCAGAAAAAGCATAGATATTGGTTCGGTAAGGATAACAGAAAGATTTTTTAAAAACCCGGTGCCTTTGGATTTGGAAATATCAGAAGCAGAGAGTTTCATTAAAAGTGAATTCAAAAAGTATTTAAGTGATTTTAATGCAGGGGGCAGATTTTATGCGGTTGCAGGCACCCCGACAACAATTGCGGCTGCTGTTTTAAAATTAGATGATTTCAAAAGAGAAAAGATTAATCTATATAATTTGAGTATAGATGATATTAACACAATGAAATATAAATTTCTAAAGATGACCCCTGAGGAGATTACAAATCAATATAATATACATCCGATGCGTGCTGACGTCATTGCCGCAGGCGCTGTGATATTGTCTGAATCCATGCAGTACTTAAGGAAAAATTCATGTATTGTCAGCACGATGGGACTTCGATACGGGATAATTAAGGACTATTTGATAAATAATGATTTTGTTTCTCATGTTTAATATTAATGAAAGGTTTTATTATGCTTAAGGTATTGAATCTATTGTTCGCCATGATGCTGCTTTTTGCGATGTTCACACTTGTTGGCTGTGAGCAAAAGAAGCCCGAATCGGCAGTTTACAAAGAAAAGATTACTGAAGACAATATTATGGAAATCGCCGATAAGATTGCCGAAGACAAATCCATTGACAAGAATGAGATTGAATATTTTCTTAACGGCATGGAAAGGCTTGTCAATCTGGATTCTCTTATCGGAAAAACTGTGAAAGAAGTTATTGAAGAACAGAAGGAACTGGTTCGCGAAGTAAGCATTAAGAGCCTTAAAATATCGGCAGCCCGCCAGGAAATGAATATGGATATGGGTATTGAGTTCAAGCAAAAGCTCAAAGCCGAAAATGATACCATCAATGTTGACGGCGTTTTTTTCATTATCAAAAACAAATCTGATAAGACAATTAACACTGTAAAAGGAAAAATAAGGTTTGTAAACCCGCAGAATCAGATTGTGAAAATAGTGGATTTGGGTTATGAAAATCTTAATATCGAGCCCGGTAAGGAAATCGAAAAAAAAGATTACTGGAATCATGATCCTGAAAACAAATTTGATCAGGCTTTCAGAAACACAGAACGTCTTCAGGCTTCGTGGCTGCCCGAAAGAATCGAATTTGCCGACGGCAAGGTTGTTTCCATTATAGAAGAGGATAACACAACTCCCGCCGAGAAAGAAGAAGCTAAATCGGGCGAAAGCAAGTAAATATTTAACTAAAAATATTTAATTTTCAAAAGACTGTATTTTTTAGACTTGCCGGATTTCTATTATTCGGCAAGTCTTTTTTTTGCACTTATATGCAGCGCGGTTTCCCCGCAAGATTACGCTTCCTCATAGCTCAAAGGAAGTTCTACAAAAAAGCTGGTACCCTTGCCCGGGATACTTTCGCAGTGTATTTCCCCGCCGAGACTTTTTATTATACCAAGACTTACACTTAAGCCCAGCCCGGTGCCTTTCCCTACTTCTTTAGTGGTATAGAAGGGCATGAATATCCGCTCCATTTGTTCCTCGCTGATGCCGACGCCGGTGTCTGTAACTTCTATAACAACTATATCAGTTTTCAGCTTAGTAACTACTGTGATTTTTCCCGGAGGCTGTATGGCATCCACAGCATTGTTCATAAGGTTTAAAATCACCTGCTTGAGCTGGTTGGCATTTGTTTGTATTTCGGGTATGTTTTCGTCGAGCTTTTGCATTATTTTGATATTTTCTACTTCAAGTTCTTTTGCGTAAAATCCTTCGATAAGCTCGTTTATTAAGGCGTTTATATTATGTTTTCGCAACTCGAAATCACTTTGCCGGACAAAACTGAGCAGTTTCCTGGTAATATCCCGGCAGCGGAAGACAGCTTCGTTGATATTTTTTAAATGCGGTTTTATGTCTTCAATAGTTTTTCCGCTGGAAAATTCTGGATTTACGTAGTCATACATCAATCCTGTCTCGCCGGAAATAATGGCAAGAGGATTGTTTATCTCATGAGCAATGCCTGAGGCTAGTTCTCCCACTGATGCAAGTTTCGATGCCTGAACAAGCTGCGTCCTGACTATATCTTTTTCCCTTTCCGATTTTACTATTCTTTTTGAGCGCAGGATTATTGTCGTAAAAGTTATTAAAATAAGGATTAATGATACAATTGTAAACTCATTTTGTAATCCCCATACCCTGCTTTCAGGGGATTTTCCCGCATTTCTCACTATTACTGCCCATTCTCCGCTTGTAAACCATGAATATGCGTATTTTATTTCATTTCCGTCTATTTCAGTTTCGCTTATGCCGATTTCCTTGTCATGCGGCGGCGAAAATTCTGACCGCTCGAGCACTTTTCCCATGTGTGCCGATGCCAATTGGTAATGTCCCTCTGCATTTACTATGCCGATGTGAACGTCTCTGGCATTTTCAAGAGTAATTATGAAATCATACAGCTTTTTTGGGTCTAACGTGGCGCGCACTATGATTAATTCGCGGTCGATATACCGCCTTACCGCTATCGTAAAATGAGGCTTTTGGCGAAACCCGCTGTAAATGTCCGTTATTATATATCTTTCTTCGGATGCTTTCAGCTCCCGGAACCATTTCTCATTTCCATAATCCTTCTTTTCAAGGACAGGCAGAGGACCCGCATAAGTAAGCTGCACCCCCGATGAATCAAAAAAGCCTATATCAATGAAAGTTTCGCTGTCATTATAAAGTATTTTCAGCAGTTTCCTCATCGTTTCCTTCGACGGAGGGATTTCCAGCGAAGGATCATCGATGATATTTAAAAGATTAACTATTCTCTCTCTCAAAAAAAGGTCGATTACCTTGCTTTGATGCTCCGCTACCGAGCGCAAATGCATACCGTTGCTCTCGCTTAGCAGCCTTCCGTACTGAATATTAAAATAAACCATCAAAATTACCAGCGGAGCTAGGTAAGTAATTGTCAGCCGGAATATCTGACGCCTTAAAATGCTCTTATAATGCTTTTCGCTGAGGGTTGTTGTTTCGCGCTGTTCCTTATTTTGCCCGTTTTTATCCTTCATATCATTTTTCTATTATGAATAACATCTTTTTTCAAATATAATTTAAAAATATTTCTTTAAAAGATAAATATTTTTTGCCGGACAGCACTCTCAGCGGCTCCTCATTTTTTTCCGCGGCATCATTTATGCCCCTTACTAAGTCTCTTGTTTAAATAACTTAGCCAAATTTATCCTGCCAATCTTTTTCAGTAATAAATTTGCAAGAGTCAGGAATTAAAGGTGCTGTAAATAATATTCCAAAGACAAAAATATGCATAAAAATTTGTATTAAAATATTCTTTTATAATAAATTATGAATCTTAGTCCTTGAATTATAGTAAAATTAATAATATTCTAAGATTACCGCGAAAATTACAAGCATAGTTTAATAAAAATCCAAGAAATTTCTCCCTATATTTAATAGATTTTATTTTATAAAAGAAGTAAATATTAGAAAATATTAAGCTCACGCATGTTCAACAGAAGCTCACGGAGCTGCATCATAAGCTCACGGATGTTCATCATAAGCTCACGGAGCTTCATCATAGGCTCACGGAGCTGCATCATAAGCTCACGGAGCTGCATCAGAAGCTCACGGATGTTCATCATAAGCTCACGGATATTCATCATAAGCTCACGGAGCTATAACTAAGCACTATGAAATATATATAAACGCTTCTGATGCACGTATGAACGCTTCTGATGCACGTATGAACGCTTCTGATGCACGTATGAACGC
>CAZOBD010000002.1:0-24039 GCA_964577665.1 uncultured Hyphomicrobiales bacterium | reverse complement strand
CACGTATGAACGCTTCTGATGCACGTATGAACGCTTCTGATGCACGTATGAACGCTTCTGATGCACATTTTAATGCGACGGAAACACATTCTAACGCGACGGAAACACATTCTAACGCGACGGAAACACATTCTAAAACTTTAATTATTCCTTTAAAAATATAAAATACGATTGATTTTTAATATTTTTATTAACGACATAAATTAAAAGTTAATATTCTTATATTATCTGCGTCTTGAAAGAGAATATAAATAATTATTATACTGGAAAATTATCATGGAAACAGTAACATTATCTTCGAAATATCAAATAGTTATCCCCGATAAAATGCGGAAGCAGATTGGAGCGGTGCCGGGACAGAAGTTTCGGGTTGAGTTGGATTCCGGTTCCATCAGGTTTATCCCTCAAAAAAATATTGAAGATCTTTTCGGAACTTTAAAGATTAAAAATACAGAAATACCAAGGGAAGATGAGGATAGGATATGATTTTGATTGATTCTTCTTTTTGGATTGAGTTTTATAATGGGACTGATTATGGCGAAATTATCCGGGGAAATGAGGATTTTAAGAAAAAGAATTTCATTGTTCCGACAATAGTTGTTTTTGAAGTCCATAAGAAATTATCATTAGATTATAATAAAGAATTAGCAGATACCTACATAAATTCATTTCGCAACGGTAAAGTAATAGAACTGGATTTTTCTTTAGCATTAAATGCGTCTAAGTACAGCAAAGAATATAAATTACCTCTTGCTGACTCAATTATTTACGCATCTGCAATGAAATATTCGGCTGAAGTATTTACTTTAGATAAACATTTTAAAGATTTACCTTTAGTAAAATATTATGAGAAGTAATAAATAGATAAATATTCGATAAAATCATTTAAATTAAACAGTTCCGTCCTTTAAGAGAGCTCCCATCAAGCTGATTTTTTGTATTTCGTCTCCGCCATTTTCTTGTAAGCCGTTGGGGAAAGCTCGGTCATGGATTTGAAAACGCGGGTGAAAGTGATGCGGCGGCTGAATCCGCATTTATTTGAGACAGATTCGATGGAATAGTGGGAAAAAGCAGGGTCGGCAAGCAGTCTTTTAGCTTCTTCGATGCGGTATTTGTTCACAAAGCCGTTGAAATTGGTGTCGCTGTACTTGTTTACCGCCTGCGAGATGTATTTTTCGTTTGTGCCAAGCTTTTCCGCCAGTCCGGGGAGTGTAATTTCCGAATTTTTGTATAATTCTTCCGCCTCAAACAGCTCAACTATCTGCCTGTAAAGCTCTTTTAACCTTTCGTCGTCGTCCTTCGCGGGGCATACCACGGGATTTGTGAGATTTTCCTTCTGATTTTTCTCGTAAAGCGCCTTGTAAGAGAGGCGGAGGCTGCGGTAAAGCATTAAAATTCCAATAGTTCCTGCAGAAAGAACGACTAAAATAATTATTAAAATGAGGATGTTCCTTTCGTTTTCGGCAATTTTCTCTTTCTGCTTTTTAACTGCGGCGAAATTTTTGTCTATCTCCTTGATAATCATGTTTTCTTCAATGGCTTTGCTTATCTTTCTGCGGCTGATAACATTGGAAATGGAATCGTATTTTTTCCAGTAAGCATCGTGGAGCTTGGCATTGTTCATGTCGTCATAAAGGAGCATAAGATTCAGATACGCCATCTTTGTTCTTTCGTAATCTTCAAATTCAATAAAGACAGGAATTATCTTCAGAAGGAGTTCCTCAGCTTTGGAGAAGTTGTTAAGTGTTCTGTAATTATAAGCTTTGGTCAAATCGAAGCGAGCCTCAATATTGGGTACGCCGAAATCATTAATAAGAGCAAAAGCTGTGTCAATATATCTGTTCGATTCGGTTTCTTTCTTCAATTTAGTAAGGAAAATAGAGATATTATGATAAGTCTGGGCGGTCATATAGTCGTCCTCGAGCTCCTGAAACAGCTTCAAAGTCCTCCGGTTAAGCGGCAAAGCTGTATGATAGTTCTGCTTATTGAACTGAAACTTCGCCAAATTCTGAAGGCATAGCGCCATGTTTTTCTTATCTGCGGCTTTTTCAAAAAAACGGAGGGCCTTTTTGGTGAAATGCTCTGCTTTTTCCGTGCTGTCAAGGTTTCCATAAGCCAGACCGATGTTTATATAAACCTCATATATCTCGCTGGAGTCTCCGATGGTTTTCGCAGAAGCAAGAGAGCGTCGGTAATACTTCAGAGAATTTTCAAACTCCTGCAGAATATCGTAATTAATACCCAGATTATTTCGGCAGTTCATCCGGAAAGTGATATTTTCCTTTGCATAGCGGCATTCAAGCGCCTCACGGTAGTACCGCGCCGACACGCGGTGGTAACCTTTGAAATAATATACCATCGCAAGATTAAAATTGGACTTCGCAATCAGCGAATCCACTCCCAAAACGAGGCATTGACCGCTCACGCGCTTTGCCGTTTGATGCGCCCTTTCAATATTTCCGGGCAGGTTCTTCCTTGTTTCCTTCAAATCCTTCAGAATGCTGTCAACGGATATTTCATCTACAAAAATATCCTTCTCAATATCAGCATAAGCAGTAAAACCCATGCTAATAAGGGTGATTATGGAAACTATTAAGATATTCAGCGCTTTCATTTGTTTCATTATTCTAATAATTACTCAAAAATAATCTCGCTTACAAAAATAAATATTCCTGAATAAAATCGGAAATAAAAATCAACTGCCATGAGCTATGCAGATTACATTTGCTTTTTTTAAGAAATCTTTTTATTTTGCAGATATAATTTAATGTATCACTTACGTCCCAAAAAGGAAGATTTGTATCTTAATAAAAAAAACAAAATGGAAACAATTCGAATAGACATATTGAATCCAAAGGCGAAATCACTTCTCGATGGTTTGGCTGATTTAGACCTAATCCGTATAAGAAAAGATAAGGATAAATCTGAATTAAAAGAAATACTTGAAAGATTTAGAATTGATTCAGATGAAGCACCGTCATTTGATGAAATAACTGCCGAAGTCGAGAATGTAAGAAGAGCAAGATATGAAAAGAAAGAAAGTAATTCTTGACACCAATCTTTGGATAAGTTTTCTGATCTCAAAAAGATTTGAATTCATTGATAATTTATTAATTGATGGAAGAATTAAACTAATTTTTTATGGAAACAATATCAGCAATAATTTTTACTGTATTTACGGGGATTGTTATCCTTTTTCAAGGATGTTTAGCCGCAGGATTGCCATGGGGAAAAGCGTCAATGGGTGGTAAATATCCGGGGAAGTATCCACCAAAAATGAGAATTGTTGCGGTAATCAATATGATTCTATTGAGCTTTATTGCAACAATTGTATTATCTGAAGCGGACTTGATGTTTCCTCAACTCAAGACAATTTCCGGTATTGGAATTTGGTTTGTAGTTATCTTTTTTTTCATTGGAACCATAATGAACACAATAACGCCAAGTAAGATTGAACGGATTTGGGCACCAGTTGCTTTGATTCAGATGACAACGAGCATAATTGTTGCAATCAGCTAATTATAAAAAATAAAGATTGTGATTTCGAAAAACCAAAATAAACTGCACCTTAACATCGTATATAAAACATTTGGCAGTCAGTGCGTTATCGAGTGTTTCGTCTCGTATCAAAAGCTGTTGTATCTTGACAGGAAAGTGCTTCGAAATGCCAAACGTTTCATACCGCCACCGTTGTTCCAAATCCCCTCCGCTCATTCAGTCGGGCGTGCCAGAGGGTAAGCGGGGAGTCCGCTCCGCGAACTCCGGGCAACAAAGACCTATACAGAATATGGAATACTCCGCATAGCTCTCATGCTGTTACCGGCAAACTTAAAAAAAGAACGACAGTAACAATCAAATCGACATTGAATTCGTTATCTTTGTAAAAAGGAAAATATTATGAATGGAATGATAAATATTGAATATCCTGAGTCATTAGCGAATACGTTGAGACTTAGCGGTAAGGATTTTGCATCAGAGATGAAAACAAGTTCCTTAGTAAAGTTATATGAACTAGGTAAAGTTTCATCTGGAGTTGCTGCAAGAGTTTTAGGTTTGTCAAGACTTGATTTTCTTGAATTACTTGCCAAATATAATGTTTCAGTTCTTGGTGGATACGAAACTGATGACTTAAATGAAGATATTGCAAATGCCTAAGATTGTTTCAAATACTACGCCGATTATATCTCTACTTAAACTAAATCGGATGGGATTGTTGCAAAAACTTTATGAGCAGATTTATATTCCATCAGCTGTATATAACGAGATTGAAGCGGGAAAATCAAAAGGGTATTACAAAGATTTATCCAGAATTGATTGGATAAACATCATTGAAATACAAGACAAACAAGCTGTAAAATATTTTCTGGATTTAGATGTAGGAGAAGCAGAAGCAATTGTATTGGCAACGGAACTAAACGCCGATTTAATAATACTTGATGAAAAGCTTGGCAGGTTTCATGCAAAACATGCGGACTTAAAAGTTACAGGAACAATTGGGATTCTTATAAAAGCAAAATCCGTAGGATTGATTGAAAAACTGAAACCATTGCTAAACGAATTAACTGATAAGGAAGTTTGGATAAGCGAAAAACTCAAAAGTGAGATTCTTAAAAAGGTAGGAGAAGAATAATTACGTTTGCCCAATAAAGACCTATACGGAATATGAAATACTCCGCATAGCTCTCATGCTATTGTACACAAGGAAAAAAAATGAACAGGAAACTGGCTTTTTTATTTTTGACCCTGATTTTAACAAGTTGCTTATTAAGTGACTAAGAAAGTGAAATAATCAAATCGCCAACTGGAAAATTTAAAATTCAAGCAAATGTAAATCAGACCAACAGAAACTCAGAAAACTATGCAGACGTGATTATTCACTTATTCGATAAGAATAACAACAAGCTAACTGAATTGAATACTGGTGCTGGAGACGCGAATAAATGGACAATTGGTTGGACTGAATATGGAGATACAATTGTTCTTCAAAGCAGCGACATTGGAAATAGGGCATGGACTTTATTAGAAGCCAAACCTACTGAAATAAAAATGACTGACGAATTGAACGAGCGCACTGAATTTTTGAAATCAAAGAAGTATAAATAAAAAGCCTGTGTACAACAAAGCATATAGCTTAAGGCGGGTGAACGGCTTCCAGTAAGGTTTTCGCTATGTAGCCCGCTTCAACTTTCTTGTATCTTGACAGGAAATTGTCACGCAGTCGGCTACTATTTTTATACTAACCGTTGTCCTGAATTCGCTCCGCTCATTCAGGACAACGTGTCTGGCGTAAGCGGTTTTTAGATGACTAGAATATATGGACTAATGAGATTACACCTGATATACTTTGAGCATGTTCTGCGGCATAACTTTCCCGGAGGATAATCCTGCTACGAAAACGACATGATCTCCGGAGTCGATGTAATCGAGATTGCGGACAATTTCTCCCAGCTCCAGAAAGATGCTTTGAGTATCTTTCACTTCAGGCACCAAAATACGGGTAACTCCCCATACAAATGACAAAAACCGGACAGTATCGCGGCTGTCGGTCAGTGCTATTATTGGAATGCGGGTGCGGTATTTTGCAATGTTATTAGCAGTGTATCCGGACATCGTAAGCGAAATGACTGCCGATGCATCAATCTGCTCGGCAATTACGCATGAAGCTCTTCCGAGGGCATCGGAAATGTCGTTCGGATGGCCGTTGAATTCTATAGCAGGTTCGTTGTGGCGCATCAGGAATGTTTTTCTGTCTTTTGAATAGTACTGGTCTTCAACTATTCTGATAATCCGGTTCATGTAATCCACGGCATCGAAAGGATAAGCACCGACGCTTGTTTCGCCTGAAAGCATAACGCAGTCAGCGCCGTCTATAACGGCGTTTGCCACATCGCTTGCTTCGGCGCGGGTAGGGCGGGGGTTTTGTATCATGGACTCAAGCATCTGCGTGGCTACGATAACCGGCTTGCCTTTCAGATTGCACCTGCGGATAATTTCCTTTTGAAGAACCGGTACCTGCTCTGCGGGCATTTCAAGTCCGAGGTCGCCCCGTGCAACCATAATGCCGTCAGCTTCGGCTATTATGTCTTCAATATCTTCATAACCTTCATAACGCTCTATTTTTGCTATAACAGGAAGCGACGGTCCGCCGAACAGCTTCATAGCTGTCTTAAGCTCCATAATGTCTTTTTCGGAGCGGACAAAGGAAAGGGCAACTGCATCCACTCCATGCTTCATTCCGAATTTGAGGTCTTCGATGTCTTTCAGGCTGAGGGAGGGCGCAGCGCTGGAAACCCCGGGAGTGATAATACCTTTGTTGTCTTTAAGCGTTCCGCCTTTTTCCACGCGTGTGATAATGTTGCTGCCATTTATATCTTCGATATTTAGGATAATATATCCGTCATCCAGCAGAATAGTCTTGCCGGGTTTAACTTCATTAATTAAATTTTTGTAAGAGGTACATACCCGCTCAGAGTTTCCAAATTCAAGATCATCAACTGTGATGATAAATTCTGCTCCGTCTTCAAGTACCGCCGAACCGCCTTCAATTTTTCCCGTGCGGATTTTAGGGCCCTGCAGATCCATTAAAATTGCAACTTCTTTGCCGGTGATTTCAGAGGCGTCTCGTATATCTTCGATGTTCTGCCTGTGTATTTCATGAGTTCCGTGAGAAAAATTCAGCCGCGCGGCGTCCATACCGTTTTCGATTAGCTTGACGAGATTATCGACTCCTTTTGTAGCGGGTCCGATAGTGCAGATAATTTTTGTTTTGCGTGGAATCATCTTAAATTAAAAAATTATGGTGAAAATTCAGATTAGAATCTATATCCAATCCGTCTATTCATTGAGAATAATTTTCAGTCGAAAAATAGTGCAATTTTTTTATACTGCTATGCAGACAAAATAATTTTTCAATTTATACTACTTGCTAATTTAAGAATAAATCTTATTTTAATGCAATTGATTTTAGATAAAAAAATTTTTATATGACCAAAACGAATGTAACCAATTCTGATTATTACTCTTTAGTACGATCTGATGTTGCAAGTCTCGTACCCGGGGGTGCAAGAAAAATCCTTGAATGCGGCTGCGGAGAAGGGTACACGGGAGCTGCAATAAAAAAGCACACCGGCGCCGAAATAACCGGTATCGAAATTCATGCTCCTTCAGCTAAAGAGGCTGAAAAACGCCTCGACAAGGTAATCAATGCCGATCTGGATTCCTTACAACCGGAGTTTCCCGAAAATTATTTCGATTTAATATTGTTTCCCGATGTTTTAGAGCACACAAAAGACCCTTGGGCAGTTTTAAAAAAACTAAAACCTTTTTTAAAAAACAGCGGACAGGTAATAGCCAGCATTCCCAACATCAGATATCTTCCTGCGCTTATGAAAATAATTAGCGGTAAACTTGAATATGAAGAAAGCGGCGTTCTCGACATAAGCCACCTGCATTTTTTCACTCTTCATACTATTAAAAAAATGTTTGAGGACTGCGGCTTTAAAATTACTGATATTCAGGACAAGAAAGGCGAGAATATAGCCTTTAAGACAATGAATTTTCTAAGTTTGAGCTTACTGAAACATTACAGCATTTATCAGTATATCATAACTGCTAAAACAACAGATAAATCCAGATAATATTCACCCGGATTCGATATTCATCAGGATATTGTTAATTGCCTTACTACTACGAATATCAATAATAACCCTCTTGAGAGAGGATTAAGTGATATGTTTTATTAGGTTTTTAGAAAAAATTGACATTTATTGACCATGAACGTTCAGAGATTATACTATTTGTTTCAACAGTTTTTCTATGCTTCACCTATAAGGTCTATTACGGCTTCTATCAAGCTGTCGTCATGGAAGCTGCTTTTTGTAAGGTAATAATTTGCCCCTGCTTCCAATCCGCGGATTTTGTCTTCTTCACGGTCTTTGTAGGAAACTATCATAACAGGCAGGTCTTTATAAGTATTATTATTTTTTACTCTTGTTACAAAGTCAAATCCGTTCATCCTCGGCATATCTATGTCTGAGATTATCAAATCGAATTTTGCACGGTTCAGGGTGTTCCATCCGTCCATACCATCTACAGCAGTTTCAACTTTGTAACCTTTGTTCTCCAATAGTTTTCTTTCCACTTCACGGACTGTAAGCGAATCATCTACAACAAGAATTCTTTTTTTTCTACTTTTGGTTTTTTCTTCCGAGCCGCCTATTTTATCAATTTTTCTGCCGCTGAGTATTTTGTCAATATTTCGAGCGGCATCGTCAACGTCAACTATTAAAACAGGAGAGCCGTTTTCGAGAATCGCTCCTGCGCTTATGTTGTTTATTTTACCTAATTTTTTATCAAGAGGAATAACCACGAGATTCTTCCCGCCTATTACCCTGCCGACTACCAGTCCGTATCTTCCTGCAGGCTGAGTGTTTTGCCCGAATCTGTCAGAAAGTACAATTACCGAATAGAAATCTTTATCTATTGAAGTTTTGTGCATCCCGAACACCTGCATAGCGTCAACTATGCCGATACTTTCTCCATCGACTGAGGCATACTGGCGGTCTTCAAGTATTTTTATTTCATCTTTTTTTATTTTCAATACTCTGTCTATTCTTGATAGGGGGAAACCGTATATTTCGCTGTCAATTTCTGCCAGCAAAGACGGCATTACAGAAAGAGTCAGAGGAAGATTCAACAGAAATGCCGTTCCTTCTCCGGGTTCTGATTCCGCTCGTATAGTGCCGCCTACTTCGTGTACCATAGAAAAGACTACATCAAGCCCAACTCCTCTGCCGGAAATCTCTGTTACCTGTCCGGCTGTTGAAAAACCGGGAAGGAACAAAAATTCCATCAATTCGGGTGTTTTCATCTTTTCGGCTATTTCTTCGCTTGTGTAGTCTTTTTCGATTATTTTCTTTCTTAGCTTATCAGGATCAATTCCCTTTCCGTCATCGATTATTGTAATTACGAGCATACCTGCGCTGTGCCTTGCTTCAACCGTTAATGTACCGTGAGAAGGTTTTCCGGCTGCTTCTCGCTCCTCGGGCGTTTCTATGCCGTGGTCAACGGCATTTCTCAGCAGGTGGGTGAGGGGTGATTCCAGTTTTTCCAAGATGTCCCGGTCAACACGCGTTTTCTCTCCTTTTATTTCAAGCTTTACTTTCTTGCCGAGCTTCTTTGCAATGTCCCGCACCATTCGTGGAAATCCTTCCGCGCGGCTGCTGCCGTAAACTGCTTCTGAAAATGGCTTCATGCGCGTTGCTATTGCCTCTGAATACAGGCGTTCTGTTACGTTTTCAAGCCTGCGGGAAAAGAGTTCGAAGCTTTCTATGTGAGAAAGCAGCAGACGGTGGATTTTATCGAGCTTGAATGTAGCATTTCGGAAGAGCATTTTTAATTTGTCGGGCATTTCTTCCTCGCCAAGCTCGCTTAGAACACTTTCTTTGAGGGTATTTACTTCGGAAAGCTCCGATTTTATCTGAAGGAGCGACCCTGAAAACTCCCTTACTGACTTTGTCTGCACCAGACTTTCCCCTGCTAAGCCCATTAGCTTGTTTAGATTGCCGCTTAGCACCCTTACAAATGAATCTTCCTGCTTGTTTTCAGGGGAGAGCTTCGTCAGAGAAGAAGCTGCTTTGTCTTTTTGCAAGGCATCGGTGTCTGTTTGTTCGATTTCACCCCCAATATTTTCCCTTCCTGCTGCTTGAAGGTCCCTTCCTGCTGCTTGAAGGTCTCTTCCTGCTGCTTGAAGGTCTCTTTCTGCTGCTTCCTGAGGGCGGTTCCTCTCTGAATAATCCCGCTCCTGCTTTTGATGCACTATTGCAGACGCTTCTTTCTTTGCATCTGAAGCTCGATGCTCCGGCGGCTTCCGCATATTCTCCGCTGCCGTATCTATCTTCTCGCTATTCTTCGAAAAAAACTCCGCTACTTGCTCTATATTTTTCCCTGCGGCTTGTTTAAATATGTCGTTGCTGTCCAGAAGCAAATCCAAATCCTCTGTTTGCAGCTCCCGCTTTCCTTCCTGTGCCGCAGTAAGGACGTCCTCCATGGCATGAGCCAGTGTTACAGCCGCATCCAGCCCTATTATCCTCGCAGCGCCCTTTATGGAATGGGCAGCGCGCATTAGAGGCTCGATTTTCTTCGCTGATGGAGCCTCTTCCAGCTCTACAAGCCCGCTTTCAAGCACTTTTGAGTGATTTTCCAGCTCTACACGGAAGAGCTCCAGCATTGAAGAGTCGATATTTATTCCTGTTTGGCTCACCACACAAAGCTCCTTTCCAATGCTTTAAACAATCTGTCCGCATCTATTATCCCGATTTCCTTTTTCTTTATCTCGTAAGTCCCCGTCGTAAACGAATTACCCGCTTTCGACACCGTGGAGGGCGGATTCTGTATCTTTTCGGGCTTTATCCGGTATATACCGTAGATTTCCTCTGCCGGGAAGACGTATCTCGCTCCTTCGCAAGATATTACGAGCATCAATTTACCCTCTTCCGCATCCCCGCTGCTGAGTTCCATCAATGCGGAAAGGCTAACGCATATCAAAAGCTCCCCGTTCACATTTACGAGACCGCGTATCAGGTTCCCGCTGCGAAACGGCACGCTGTGGATGCTCCTTTCCTTCACCGCTTCTTCGAAATACTCTGTCTTTATGCCGAACTGCTCGCCCTTTAAACCAAAAATCAGAAACGATTCTGTCTCTATTTCAGGCACTTTTTGCGGCTGCGAATAGATTTCTTCCCATTCCTTTTTAAATTCGGTCGGAATCTGCCTGTCGAGAAGCCGCCTGCCCGTCTTGGAATACTCGGGGCAGTGCCTGCAGTGTCCGTACTTATCCAAAAGAATGCAGCTTCCATCCCCGAAAATGCCGATGCTCTGCCGGCAGTCTTTTTCCGTATTATTTATTGTGTTTTTCATATTATTATTTTTAAACTAAACTACAAAAAAATATAGAAACAAACAAGTTATTTAGCATTTAGCCATATCAATATTTATTTTTTATTAATAGAAATGCAGATTCTTTATTTAGATACTTATTAGTGCATACTTTACGCATAATTTACTGCCGATACTGCTCCATTTCATAATATTTTCTTATCCTTTTTTACTTTAGAAAATAAAATGCGGATTATGATTACTTAAATTTAATTTATTTATATAAAATTCTCTTTAATTAATTACGAGGGTTCTAAAAATTGTCATTCCTGCGAATGCAGGAATCCATTTTAATTCATAAGTTATATTAATATAATAGATTCTTGCATTCGCAGGAATGACAGTTTAGCAATATTTAGAACTCCCCATTATAAAAAATATATAATAAAAATACATTTTAATACTATTAATAAATAAAAGCAGCATAAATAAATATTATTTCTATTTATGATTACAAAAGAACGCCGTATTATAGTTATTTCTCGCATTAATAAATTTAAATATTCCAGTATAGTTATAAAAATCAATTATTAAAATTATTCATATCTTTTAATATATAATAAAATTCATCTATTATTTATAAAATTATTTGCGGTAAAATTGTAATCATAAGCCGGAAATTATATTTCATAAGCCGAAAAACATTAAACATACAGAGAAAAACATATTTCATAAGCCGAAAATCATTAATCATAAGCCGAAAATCATTAATCATAAGCCGAAAATTATTAAACATAAGAAGAAGATTATTATTCATAAAGAGTAAAACATTATTCATAAGCAGCAAGGCATTATTCATAAAGAGTAATTAAATAATCATAAAAAGTAAGACATTATTCATTAGCAGTAAGAAAAAATATATAAATAGTAAATAAAAATTCATATATAGAATATTAATAATTCTTAGCAGATAATTATTATTCATTATCAGTTAGCCAATATTATTATGGTGTAATTTAGTTATAAATAATGAATAGTGAGTTTTTATATAAAGAAAATTACCGGAAAGGCTTGGTTGTTTTATTTCTAAAATGCGTAAAATATCATTTTGGGAATAAAAATATGTAGAAAGTATTAAATAATGAGTGAAAAGGTAATAAAATTAAAGATTTAGGATGCGCTGACCGGCTTCTTCGGGGTCGCTGCCAAAGGAAATTATGCCCTCGGGATGTCCTGCCATGATTATGACACCTCTGATAATATTGCTGTCATCTGAGAGGATGCGCCTGATTTCTTCTGCCATCGCGGGAGTACCGTACAGGGCATGACCGGAAGTGGAAGGGAGGCGGCGGAGATATTTTTGCCAGAGTATTTGATTATGAATATGAAAGACGGCGTTAACTGCGGGGGCAGATTCGTAAACTGCGGCATGAGTGAGAGATTCGGAGGATGCTTTTACCATTCCTTTGCAGCGAATGAGATTATTTTGGATGTCGAAATCGTTAACTAGGGTGTAATGGGCAGCTTCTAAACGCCGTAAGCCGCCGGTTTTGGTGCCGGAAATGATAAATTGCCTCGTGCCGGGAACTCTGATGCTCAGGTTGCCAAAACCGATGCCGCCGTCGTACATACCGATATAGCCGAGGCGGTAAAGACGCTTCCGCCACTCGTTTAAAAGGGCAATGTCATCGGTGGAAGGGGGCGGATGCGGAGTAAAGTCGATGCGGAATTTGATGTATCCTTCGTGCCTGCCGTTTTCTTGGGGCAGTAAGGGATTATTTTGCATAAGAATTTCAATTTATTGGAGATAATGCTCGATAACGAGCCTGATGCCTTCATCAAGATTAGTGCGGTGGCGCCATCCGAGGGCGTGAAGGCGGCTGGTGTCGAGGCGCTTTCTGGGAGTACCGTCGGGCTTGGCAGTGTCGAACTTCACGCTGCCTTTATATGAGGTAATATTTTTGATTTTGAAGATGAGATCTTTGATGGTAATGTCCTCGCCGGTGCCTATATTGACGAATTCGCCGATGTCTTGATAGTCTTTGTTTTCAAAAAGGAAGATGCAGGCGTCAGCCATGTCCTCGACGAAGAGAAATTCACGGTAAACTTCGCCTGTACCCCACGCTTTGAAGTAATCGGGGGTGATGCCGATGTTTTCGAGCATCGCGAGGAGTTCTTTTTGGCTGGAAAAATCTACATTTTGGTCGTACCCGAAGCCTACTTGACGCTTTTTGAGGTCATTTTTTATGAACTCGAAGTTACCTTCGTTCAGTGCTTTAGCAAGAAGTATCTTGCGGATAAGAGCGGGTAGGACGTGGCTTGTTTCGAGGTTGAAGTTATCGTTAGGACCGTAGAGATTGGTAGGCATAACGGAGATGAAATTAGTGCCGAACTGGTGATTGAAATATTTACAGAGCTTAATGGCTGCAATTTTGGCGATGGCATAGGGTTCGTTGGTCGGCTCGAGCTCACCTGTGAGGAGATAATCTTCTTTCATAGGCTGAGGGGCGTATTTTGGATAAATACATGAAGAGCCGAGGTTCAGCAGCTTTTTAACTTGTGTCTTGCGGGCAGCTTCGATGACATTCATGGCGATGGCGATGTTGTCGTAGATAAAATCTGCCTTGTAGGTGTCGTTAGCGATAATGCCTCCGACCTTAGCGGCAGCGAGGATGACATAATCGGGGTTCTCATTTTCAAATAAAAGTTCGGTTAGCTTTTGTCTTCTGAGGTCGATGTCTTTATAGTCCTTGAGGATGAAATTATTATAGCCCTTCTTTTGCAAATCTCTGTAAATGGCAGAGCCAACCATTCCGAGATAGCCGAGAATCATAATTTTACTATTTTTATCGAGCATGTTAAAACCTGTTTAATTCATAAAAATGGCAGTATCTGGAAACAGAAGCCGTTCAACTGGAGACAGATCGGCACTGTTTTTGGGATACTACACTTCGTTAGAAATCTTTTCGACATCGATGAGCTCGTGATGAGTCCAATCGAAGCCCTTGCTTTCGACAGCTTGGATGCCTTCGCCGGGAGATATAGCGCCTGAAAGCATAATATCGTAATCGACCATAACTTTCACGAGTTCTTTGAACTTAACGCGTGGCTCCCAGCCGAGTTTTTCTTTCGCTTTGGTAATATCTGCGAGCAGGAAATCGACTTCTGTGGGCCTGAAATACTTAGGGTCAATCTCGATAATGATGTCTCCGGGCTTGACGAAAGGTTCGTACTTCTCATCGGCGCTTTTAATAACGCCTTTTTCTTTTTCACCTTTGTCTTTCCACTCAAGTTCAATATTCACATAATTAAAAGCGGTCTCGAGGAACTCTCTGATAGAGTGGCTTTCGCCAGTACCAACGCAGTAATCTTCGGGTTTGTCCGCCTGGAGCATAAGCCACATCATTTCAACATATTCTGGAGCAAAGCCCCAGTCTCTTTTTGCCTCTAAATTACCGAGATAGAGCTTGTTCTGCTTTCCTGAGATAATTCTGGACAAAGCGCGGGTTATTTTACGAGTAACGAATATCTCACCGCGTCTCGGACTTTCGTGATTAAACAAAATACCGTTGCAGGCAAAAAGATTATAGCCCATGCGGTAGTTTTTAGTCATCCAATAGGAATAAAGTTTTGCAATGGAATAAGGACTTTGCGGCTGCATGTTAGTAAATTCATTTTGCGGAGGGGGCGCTGAGCCGAAAAGTTCGGAAGATGAAGCCTGATAAAACTTGGTTTTAATGCCGCTGCGCAGTATTGCCTCCAGAATTCTTGTAGTTCCGAGAGCAGTTACATTTCCTGTGTACTCGGGCATGTCGAAAGAAACGCGGACATGGCTCTGGGCGCCCAGGTGGTAAATTTCATCGGGTCTGATGTTGTAGATAAGCTCCGTTATCAGACCGGAATCGGTAAGGTCGCCATAGTGGAGTTTCAGCTTCACATTTGGTTCGTGAGGGTCTTTGTAAATATGGTCTATTCTGTTTGTGTTGAAAGTACTGGCTCTGCGTATTATGCCGTGTACTTCATAACCTTTTGCCAGAAGAAATTCTGCAAGATAAGAACCGTCCTGCCCTGTTATACCTGTTACTAATGCTCTTTTCATATTATTATTTTTTCTAATAAATAAACAAATAACAAAAATATGAAAATTTTTGTAAAAAAGCTAAATTATACTACGATATAGCTCATAAATACTGTCAACCATCCTTTTTTTCGTAAATAGATCACGAACAATTTTCTGAGTATTTTTTTTCAAGCTGTTCAGTTTATTACTATCATTTAAAACAGTTGAGAGGATTTCTGCTGATTTTTCGATATTTTGAGAATCGACAATTATTCCTGCATTGAATTTTTTGAAATCTGTCAGTCCGGCAGGATTTGAAACAAAAACCGGAGTGCCGCAGGCAAGAGCTTCTATACAGGTAACCGGATGCCCTTCTGCTCTCGACATTAGCATAAAAATATCTGCGGCTTTTAAGTATTTATATTTTTCATTGCCATAAGCAGGTCCTGTAAAAGTGATTTTATTACTTAATCCAAGTCTTTCAGACAGATTAATGAGATGTTTTTTTTCGTTCTGCTCATCGGGACCTACAATAATGAAGTGAAAATCTGTATTCTTAATTTTTGATAATATTTTCAAAGAAATATCGATGCCCTTTATGGAGTGCAGTCTGCCTAAAAAAGCTATTAGTTTTGTGTCTCTGCCAAGCTTAAGGCTTTCCCTTATGCCTGATGTATCGATTGAACTTAAGTCAGGCATAACTATTCCGTTAGGAATAATCTCTATTTTTTCTTTTGGATAGTATCGTGAAACAGCATTTTTTTCGGTTTCAGAAAGAGCTATGAAAGCAGAGGCATAAGTAAATCGTTTGTTATATCTTTTTAACAAATATTTTTTTACCGGCTTTAGAATGCCGCTGTTTTCAATATGCTCGTTGTTAGTAGTGCCGTGAGGCTGGACTATGAAAGCAATATTGTGTTCAATTACTGCATCCATAACCGGCATTGTTAGAAGAAAAGCGAATACGTCGTGGAAATGAATTAAGTCATAATTTGCAATATTTTTTTTCAGCCAATTTTTCAAGCCGGATGGAGCATAAAGATTAGCCTGCTTTGCCAGAGTGTTGCTGAAATTTTTAAATCTAAATACTTTTACTCCGTTTAGATTCTCTTCTAACACAGGATTTCTTTTTTTTGCATCCAGCACATCAGTTGTTATTACATCTATCTCTACTCCTTTTTCTACCAGTCCCTCTGCTGACATTTCTGATGCAGCAACGGGACCGCCGTAAGAGTAAGCAGGCGCATAATAAGGTATCGAAAACAGAATTTTCATAATTAATTAAAAAAAATTGTATTTAAATATATTTTGATAATAATCTGGAATGCCTACCTGACAAAGTCTTACATTTGAAGTATTTCATTGTGCATATACTTATCAAAGTAAAAATTCCGGATATGATTCTTATTAATATTCTATATTTTGATTTTAGAAATATATAAATTAGACTATGCAGCGAATATTTTAATTTCATGTTAGACAGAAAAACAATTAGTCTAATATTTATATCTTTGTTAATCTGCTTTCTTTCATGGCGGTCTAAACCATGTTTTTCAAAAAAATCATTTCTCAGGTTGATTATCCAGCGGTAAACAGATAACAGTTCTTTATAATCTTCTTTTTCAAAAGTCGAATGATTATAGTAAGTCAAGTATTTATAAAAAGCAGGGGGGGCATTACCTGTCATTTTTTTTAGATATTTATATGAGGATTTGAGAGAATTAGCTTTTCCAATCGAAATATTTGAATGGAAGGTGCTTTTAGGCTGAACTCTGTAATACAGCAAAGGCTCCCTGATTTTATAAACTTCAGTATGAAATACCAGAGAATGCCATAGTTCAAGGTCCTCGGCAATTAAATATTCTTTATTGAAAGAAAGATTATGGTTTTTTAACAGGCTTTTTCTAAACATTACAGACGGCTGAAGGATAGGATTATCCCATAAAAGCTGCCATTTGAAAGAAAAATTCAATAAATTTGCACCCGGGAAGGAAACAATTATATTATTTTGGTTAATAATCAAGTACTGTGTGAAACAAAGTCCGATATGCTCATTATCCATCAAAAAAAAGTATTGACGCTGAAGGCGGTCTTTATGGCTTATATCATCGCTGTCAGCAAATGCAATAAGGTCTGCACATGATTTTGTTATACCTTTATTTCTGGTGTAGGGAAGACCTCTGTTTTTTTTATTTTGTAAAAGCCTAATACGTTCATCCTTAAATTCTTTGACTATCTTAAGGCTTGAATCGGTAGAACCATCGTCTATGATTAATAGTTCAAATCTTTTGAATGACTGCTCAAGTATTGACCTGACAGCGGTTTTCACATACTTTTGAGTATTGTAAACCGGCATAATAACCGAGATTTCGGGATTTTCCATCGGGTGTGAAAAATTTTAAGAATTATCCGAGAAAATCATTGTATCTTTTTTCATTTCTTTTTTTCCAAGCTTCTCCGTGATATGCGTAAGAAGAAATCATAGGAGCGATAACGGTAGCTTCGCCATATACCATCTGCTCGTATGTAGTTTCCACTTTGCCCCACGAGCTTGCCTCTTTCAGAGTCGAGCCGGAAAGTCCGCCGTCGCGTTCGTCTGCCACTGTAATTTGTATGGCGTATTTGTGCATGTCCGCTTCCACTTCAAGAATGTCTGCTGCTACTACAACGTCTTGGGTGAAATTTTTCGGTACTCCGCCGCCAATCATGAAAATTCCTGTTTCAACGGCTTCAATTTTTATCTTGGTGAGCTCAAGGAAGTCTTTAACACTATCAATGCTTACAACATCACCTTTTGAGTGATACTGATGGTGGACAAGTCCGAAACCGGCAGAGCAGTCTGAAAACGCAGGGACAAAAATTGGAACGCCCTTCTCATAAGCAGTTCTTACAACTGAACCCTGCCCTTTATCATTTAGTACCAGCCATTTGCCCATTTCAGCTATAAATTCGCGGGAACTGTAAGGTTTCGGTTCAAGTGAGTTGGCTATTTCTGCAACTGTCATATCGCAAACGCGCAGTTCGTCTTCGTCAATGTATGTATCGTAAATTCTGTCAATATGAAGCTCACGCAGTTCATTGTCGTCCACATAAGGTGAACCTTGATAATGGCGGAAGCCGAGAGCTTCAAAGAAATCTTGGTCAACTATGATGGCGCCTGTGGATACAATAGCGTCTATCATGTTGTTTTCAATCATATCGACCACCATTTTTTTAAGCCCGGCGCTGAAAAGCGAACCTGTAAGGGTAAGAATGACACTACACTTTTCGTCCTCAAGCATTTTTACGTAAATATTTGCGGCACGGTGAAGATTTTTTGCTTGAAATGCCATTTTGCCCATTGCATTGACATATTCGCGCATATCCACTTTTGTTATGTCTATATGCTCCACGAGAGAGTCTTTCTTAAGATAAAAACTTTTTTCGGGCATAATTTTCTCCATGATTAGATGTGTAAATTAGAATGGATAAAGATTTAATTTGATTATGAACTTATAATTTCTTTGCATAATCTTCCAAAAACTTTTCTTCAGCTACTGTTAATGATTCTTTTCCGTAAACCGTTATTTTATCTAAAATCAGATTAAGATTTTCTTCTGTAAGAGGGATGTCATACTCATGATCAAAGTAAGGACCGTCTTCATAGGCGCTGCGTTCCCTTCTTTCTTTTTCTTTGATAATTGCCATTCTAAGCTCTTCCGGTTTGGGTATTTCTGGCGCCGGCTGCACATTTTCTTTATAAGCTCTTTTTTTGATATTTTTTATGATAACCATCTGTAAATATACGAAAAGCCCGCCGCTAAGTCCTATCAGAGCCGAAGAAACGGCAGTTAAAAGAATATGGTGTCCTGCTAAAAGAGTGTGAATACCCGTTAGGAGTCCCCATCCGAAAGCAATCAAAAATACAAATACGTAAGCCCTGACGGACGGAAAACGCCAGATGACAATTTTTTTGTTGGCATTGAATGCGGCAAAAAGCGTAAGTACGAAAAAAGATATTCCTTCCATTCCTTTTATTTCTATGGGCATTTTCCAGAAAATCAGGGTGCTGAGGGTTCCCTGCAGGGCAATCATAAGAAGAATGATGCAGGCAAACAAATGCTTAACAAAATTGTCTTCAAGACGCGGAGCAAAGAAATAAAAGGTTACTGCAAAAAGCACAATGCCCTGCAGAGTTCCCGGTGAGAGAACAAATGTGAACAGCCTCCAAAGTTCCATGCCGTCGGTAACTGCAATCGGCTGAAGGACAAACAATTGGTCAACTGCTCCGTTTAGAAAATAATTAAGCGAATATATTCCCGCGGCAAAAAGCAGGAAGCCTTTAGAAAAACTGCTTATGTATCTATTTAGCATCATTTGCTGCCGTTTTATCAAGTGTTTTCTTCTTCTTTTATTAACAAATGAAGAAGAATTAAGTTACAAATTTAAGAAAATTAATTTATAAATAAAAATGATATATTGACATTAACAAATAACAAACACTTTGCTAACAGAAAGTTAGCATTTTCCTTAATAAAACTCTCTCAATAAATGAGCAAAAATATTCTTTTTCTAATATCGGTAATTTCGGCAATTTACCAAGAATATTTACAAAATAAATTTATTTCAATATTAATACCGGCTTGGTATAGCTTTTATTTTGCCCTTGAAGATACAAAAAATAGACTCCCTGGTTCAGATTTAGATCTTTCACGCTTAAGTCAAGCGCTTGACCGCCGGCTTTTAAATATCCGTTGAAAAGTGTCCCTGCGTTTTTTCCCAAACCGTCATATAGAATAATAGAATAATATGAATCTTGCGGATTTGCAAAGTTAAGAGTAAATTTTTCCTTTATCGGATTTGGAATAATAAATGTGATATCTTCATACATTTCATACTCTGGAAATTCCGAAACTACTCCGACAATGATTCTTTCAGATTTGACAGAGCCGCATTCGTTATAAGCCAGACAATAATAACCGCCTTCGTTTCCGCTCTTTAAAGTGAATTGGTAATAATTATTAACGGCTCCCGGAACAGGTGGTGCGTCGGTTTTGAACCATTGATAACTGCATTTGTTTGTTCTTGTCTCTACGAAAAGAGTAACTTCATCATTGAAGTTATGTGTTTGTCTCAGCGGTGACTGCCGTACTATTTCAGGGGTAGAGTTTACTTGTAAATGAAATGCAGATGTTTCGTCGATTTTTTGATCAGGCATTACGTATGCAGCCAGTTTATATTCACCTTCATCATTTTTATTTGCTTTTGAAATAGACAGCTTAGTGCTGTTTGCTCCGCTTATTCTTTCATTGTTTACCAAACCGGTTCCGTTTTTTTTCCATCTGTAAAAAACATCGTGGTAACTTTTGACATGTGATGCAGTTTTCACTGAGAAATCTATATTTTCGTCCATACATACGGTTGCATCAGCCGGGCGGCTTTCAAAAATATATAGGGGAATGACTCCGCATAGTTCCGAATGAATATATTCATCACAAAATGTGTTTTTAATTCGAAGACTGAATATTTCACCGTAATCCTCAGGTTCAATATTGCGTATTGTCAGTTCATTTGTATTTACTCCGCTGTATTTATCTGAATTTTGCAATTTGAACTGCCCTCTGAACCATTGATAAATCAAAGGATTTTCGGCAGGAAGATTTACAGCCCGGGCGCTGCATTTAAAGACGGCATCCTCTCCGTATTTAAAAAAGCGTGAGTCGGGCTGTTTATCTATAATTATTTCACTGACTATTTTTACGGGAATATCTTCTGAAAAAGTTGTTTCATCGTCTTCTTTATCAAGCCGGCACCAGTAAATGCCGGAATCATCCGGAGAACAGCCGGTGATTTCATAATGATATTTGACTGCTCCGCTTATTTCCATACCGTTTTTAAACCATCGGTAAGTGATTCCCGGGCTGTTAGTATGTACCGATAAAACGGGATTTTCTCCGTGGCAGGATGTAAGCTTTCCGGTTTGTTTGCTTATATATGGATGAGATTTAATTGTATAGAAGACGTGAGCGTCAGACCATACGGTTGATCTGTTCTTTGAATGTGCAGATATTCTCCAGTAGTAAGTATTCCGGTAATTAAGTTTAGGCAGTTTTTTATAGTTGTTTTTTACTTCCCAGTCTAGCAGAAGATTGGTAAAATCTCTGTTATATGATACCTGAAGCCTGTAAACCACATCATTATTATAAGAAAAATTATTGGGTACTTTACTCCATTTCATGGTTGGAGTCAGAGAAATATTTTCGGCTTTATTGACCGGATAAAGAAGCGCCGGAGCCTCGTAATCATTTTGCCCTTCTGATGTTCTTGAAAAAACAGAAAAAAGTATAAGGAGAGCCGGAAAAAAGTATTTTATCTTCATAATTTTAACCAAAAATTAAATTTTGTAAAAAAAACATCATCTGCAAAGATAAAAATAAATCCTTTATAATTTGCTTTATTACAAATTAAAAGTTGTTAATATATGTTTTATCTATTAAGCTGTTTTTTCAAAGGCAGCTTAATTTTTTCTGAGGGAGGAGTGTCTTGATTGTCCTGTAATCTGGCGGCTAAAGTCAGTACGGCATCTACATAGTCGCTGCTGTTATTATAATGAAATACGGCAGACCTTCTCGATTTTCTTGTTTTACCCCAGCCGTTTTCTGATAGATAATTTGCGATACTGCAGGCGGCATCGTGTACATTGAAAAGATCAGTTGTGTTGTCTCTGTTACCGTCCACAGCCCAACTCATATAGCTTGATGGCAAAAACTGTGACCATCCGAAAGCGCCCGCCCATGAGCCTTCAAGTTCCATAATGTCAATATCCGTATTATCGCGCATTCTTTCAAGCGCCAGAAGCTGACTAAGAGCCCATGAAGCTTTCCTTCGGGCACGTGATTTGATTTTTTCTTCGAGGGCGGGAAGTTCATCATCTGCACCATCCCACTGTTCATGCAGATTCTCAAGATTCATTTCAATATATTCCGGTTGATCAGCCATGGCAGCGCTAAGGTAAACGCTCGCAATGTGATGGTTCCCGGTGATTCTGCCATGCTTGGTTTCTACCCACATAACTGCCGTTATTACTTCTTTAGGCACTTTATATTTTTCTGAGCAGTCGTTGAGAACAAATTTGTTTTCCCTTATGAATTCAGTGCATTTCTTAACGGAATAGTCATTATACTGGGAGGAATAATCCGGCTTTTTTAAATATCCGGTTACATTTATTTTGATGTATTTTTCATCAAACTGTATATCAGGATGATTTAGAAGCAGACTTATAAAGCTCGTATCTGCTCCTTTCTCAAGAAGTTTATCAACTACGGGTGCGAAATCTTGTGATTTTTTTTCAAAACTGCCTGCATAAGCAGTTATATATAGTGTAAATACAACAATTAATAACACTTGGCATTTTCTCATAATCTATTTTTTTTTCAAGATAATTTCACTTTTTTCTTGAATAAATATACAAAACAGTTATCATCTTACCGAATAAAAAATGATAATAGAATATTTTGTGGAAATTATTTTAAACCATTTTTACAACGGGTATTTCCCGCCAGCTTGTCGTATAGTGAGGGGATTTTAGATTTCTCTTCATGCTCCAGCTTCGCTGAATGCCGGCGGCAGCGTAAAAAACGGTTCCGGCGCCTTGTTCCATATTCACTCTGTCGATGAGTTCGGTTATCTTTGCCATTTTTGAGCGGTCTCTTTTGTCAAAAAGAGATTGGAGATTTTGAGCCGCCGGGGAAAAATCCGCCAGCATTATTCCTACTTTGTGATAAAAAAATTCTTCGCGGAAAATCTGCTCAAATCCTTTTTCTGCATATTCAAGCATTTCCGCCGTCGAATCGGTCGGAACGGGGAATTCTATCAGCACTCCGTTGTGATACTGGGGACTTTCCTTGAAAGGATTAGTGCGAAGGAAAACCGTAAGATGTTTAGCTGCGGATTTCTGCCTGCGCAGTTTTTCGGCGGCGATATGTACAAAGTAAGAAACAGCTTCCCTCACGTATTGCTTATTGTCCGTAACTTTTCCGAATGATCGGGAAGAAACAATTGATTTTTTGGGATTTGGACTGTGCTCAAGGTCAATGCAGGAAACTCCCCGCAGTTCGTAAACTGTCCGCAGTCCCATTATGGTCATACGTTTTTTTACAAAGTAGTCGTAAGCCTGTGAAAGATCATTAGCTGTATTTATATCCTTAGATTTAAGTAGTTTTGTGTATTGCCTGCCGATACCCCATACGTCGCTTACGTCTGTCTTTTTTAAAATATTATCAATATAAGGTCTCTGTTTTTCAAAAAGATTTAATACTCCGTTATGCTCGGGATTCTTTTTTGCGAAACGGTTTGCGATTTTTGCCAAAGTTTTTGTATTTGCAACGCCTATTGAAACCGGAATGCCCACCCATTGTTTAACAGTTTCCCTCATCTCATGCATGTATTGGTCAAGGTCTTTTCGTTCAAAGCCGCTCAAATCAATGAAAGCTTCATCTATCGAGTAAATTTCCACGTTTGGCGAGAACTGCTCCAGAGTAGTCATTACGCGATGTGATATATCTCCGTAAAGTGTATAGTTTGATGAAAAAACGAGAATGCCGTGCTTGTCAACTAAAGGCTGGACTTTGAAAAGAGGTTCACCCATGGGAATACCGAGCGCCTTTGCTTCGTTGGAACGGGCGATTATCATGCCGTCGTTGTTGGAAAGCACAACTATGGGTCTTCCTTCCAGCTTAGGATTAAAAATCCTTTCGCAGGAGGCATAGAAGTTGTTGCAGTCAACAAGTGCAACCGGCTTTTTCGATTGATTTGCTTCAAAATCCATAATTAAATAATATCATTCATATTTTTTAGGTTGTATTTCCGGGATTCTCAAAACATATTATTTTTCATCTGTTTATTTTAGCCCCACCCTAACCCTCCCCAAAGGGAGGGAATTCAATGATCTTGCTCCCTCCCCTTGGGGAGGGCCGGGGTGGGGTCTTATACAGTTTTACATCTCATTCCCAAACTCCGATTTGGGAATGTGCTTTTCTTTCAAAACTCTGTTTTGCATTAACCCTCAAATAATCATTCCCTTATGTGTTTTCCCGAATCATGGGCGTTTCATCTGTTTATTTTAG
>CAZOBD010000001.1:54721-75913 GCA_964577665.1 uncultured Hyphomicrobiales bacterium | reverse complement strand
ATATACAGGTGCAGCGCGGCGCCGGGATTATGAACTACGGCGCTGCGGCTATCGGAGGCAGCGTAAACCTCACAACATCCGACTATATAAGGAAAAGCGGCGTTAAAGTCTTTTCGGGCGTCGGCTTGCAGGAATATGGAGCCGGGGGTGATACAAAATATCAGCGCATTTCAGATAAAAACTCTATTGAAATTTCATCGGGCATGATGGGCGATTTTGCCGTTTACGGAAGGCTTTCGAGTATAAATTCCAAAGGCTACCGTGATAATGCCTGGGCAAACCTGCAGAGCTATTTTATGAGCGCCGCCATGTTTCGCGAAAATTTTTCCGCACAATTAAATGTTTTCGGAGGTCCTGTATCCGATGGGCTGGCTTATGTTGGTCTGCCTAAGGAATACGTTGATGATAAACAGCTCCGAAGAAAAAACCCGAACGGCTGGTCCTACGGCGAAAACGGAAGAGAAGTCGTTTGGTATTCTCCGGTTAGGGATATGGAAATCGAGGAATTTTCCCAGCCGCACTATGAACTTCTGATTGACTGGGACATCAGCGAAAATCTGAAGCTTAAATCCTCGCTTTTTTATTATACAGGGGAAGGTTTTTACAATTATGACGGTTCCTGGGCAGGAGGATACTACGACTCGGAAGATAATTTTTATTATGGGATGCTTGCCGACTGGGTAAGCACGGATTATGATTTTCAGAATGAAAATTCCTTTTCCATGCCTGTAATACAGGGGAATGTTGCTAATAAGCATGGCGGCTGGATACCCCGTCTAATCTGGGATCATGGTGGCGGAGAAATGACTTTAGGCGCAGAAATGCGGATTCACCGCTCGAAAAAATGGGGCGAAGTACCTTTTTCGGAATTTTACCCTTCAGGATGGGATCCTGATTTTGAAATTTACAGCAGCAGAACCGGCGTTGATAACTTTTCGATTTTTGCAGGCGAGCGCCTTCACGCATCCGAGAAACTGATATTAAGCGCCGATGCCCAGCTTGTTTATAAAAGATATTCTATGTATGACATGAAAAGGGGAAGCACATATTTGCTGTTCCAAACCACCGACGGTGAAACAGTAGGGAAAGACAAAGATATTTTCAATGTTGAGTATCTCTTCTTTAATCCGAGAATAGGCGGCACATATAACTGGGACGATAATTTAAGCTTTTATAGTTCTATTGCTTACACTTCAAGGGAACCCCGCATGAGAAATTTGTATGCCGCAGAAGATGCGTGGTTTGGAGCGCAGCCGCAGTTCCACGGAGAAATAACTGACGATGATATAATGCTTTATGATTATTCTGATCCGATTACGGTACCGGAATCTATGCTCGACTTTGAACTCGGCTCGAGCTGGCAGAATAATGATCTGTATTTCAATATTAATTTTTACTGGATGGAATATTTCGACGAATTGGTAAAAAGCGGTCAGATGGATATCTGGGGCAATCCCATCGACGGAAATGCCCCGAGGACAAGGCATTACGGGGTTGAACTAATAGCAGCGGCGGAAATATTTAACAACTCGGCGGGCAGGCTGAAAATAACTGCAAACGCAACCCTCAGTAAAAATGAGATTGTTGATTATGAATTTAAGACTTACGGCGGTGAAAGCGTATCTCTTGAAGGAAACAGCATTGCAGGTTTTCCCGGAGCAATGGGAAATATAATGGCAGAGTACAGCATCGGCGGATTTTATGCTAACGTAAACGGCAGGTTTGTCGGAGACTTCCGTACGGATAACTTCGGTGATTTGCTTACTACTGACGAAAGGGTAAAAAATCACCTGATGCTTGATTTATCCGGCTATTATGCAGACAATACACTTGATGCCTACTCGGTTTTTAATGCAGCTTTCTCATATACTTTTAAGGATATTATCTCTTTTAAATCCATAAAATTGCTGGTGCAGGTTTATAATATGCTGAACAATATTTACGCTGCAGGAGCCGAAGGAAAAGGCTTTTTCCCCGCCGCGGAGAGAAATTTCTTTTTCGGAGTGGAGTTTGGGATTTAATTTCATCTGTTTTTTTTGATCCCTCCCCAGCCCTCCCTTACAGGTAAGGGAGGGGGAAGCCCCCTTATTTATAAGGGGGTTGGGGGATCTCTTCTAAAAATAATCATCCCCTTGTGTGTTTTTCCGTAATCATAGACGTTTCATCTGTTTTTTTTACTTTGCACTTCAGATGTCCAACATCTGCCAGATGTTGGACATCTTTTTCCTATTACTGCTGGTCATTGCGAAGAGCGAAGCGATGAAGCAATCTCCAACCTTTGACAGATTTTCAAGAGATTGCTTCGCTATGCTCCTAATGACGAAATTTTGTTTTTAAATATGCAGATGTCCGACATCCGGCAGATGTCGGACTTCTGAATCTTGGTGTTATTTCCCCAAAATTACCCCAGCAATATTAAAAATACTCCTGCTGCAACAGCCGAGCCTATAACTCCTGCTACATTAGGACCCATTGCGGGCATAATCGGATTCACTTTGCCGCCGGTGTCGTCAGAAACGACTTTTTGAACGACACGGGCTGACATAGGAACCGCCGAAACGCCTGCCGCTCCGATTGCCGGATTGATTTTATGTCCTTGGGGCAGAAAAATATTTATGATTTTTGCAAAGATTAGGCCTCCGGCAGTACTGAATGCAAAAGCAATTCCGCCCATAACAAGGATGCCGAGGGTATCACCCGTTAAAAAGCTTTCGCCGGTCATAGTTGCGCCGACGGCAAGACCAAGGAAAATCGTTACGATGTCAATCAAGGCGCCGCCTGCCGTTTTGCGCAGGCGTTCGGTAACGCCGCTTTCTCTGATAAGATTTCCGAACATCAGCAGTCCTATAAGCGGAGCAGCTGTCGGAATAGCAAGAGAAGCTGTGATGCCTGTTATAATCGGAAAAAGAACGACAGCCGTTTTTGAAACGGGCTTCGCCTGCGGCATGTCTATACTCCGCTCTTTTTTTGAAGTTAAAAGCCGGATAATAGGCGGTTGTATAATAGGCACCAAAGACATATAACTGTATGCCGCCACTGCAATGGGACCGAGCAGATGGGGAGCAAGTTCAGTTGCCAGAAAAATGGAAGTGGGCCCGTCGGCTCCTCCTATGATGCCGATAGCGGCTGCTTCTTTCGCTTCGAATCCCAAAAGGTAAAATGCTCCGAGCGCCGCAGCAAAGATTCCTAGCTGGGCAGCGGCTCCGAGGAGGAAAGTCAGAGGCCTGCTCAGCAGGGGACGGAAATCGGTCAGAACGCCAACGCCGAGAAAAATCAATGGAGGGAGCAGTTCTGTTTTAATGCCGGCATCATAGATTAAGCCCATTATGCCGTTACCGTGAGATGCCATATCGGCAAAAGGCAGATTCGCAAGGATTGTTCCGAAACCGATTGGAATCAGCAGCAGAGGCTCGTATTTTTTGGTAATGGCAAGGTAAATTAAAACTCCGGCAATGATGTACATCACGACATTTTCCCAGCCGATGCCCGCAAAACCGGAATTTGTAAGAATTTCTGAAAATCTGTCCATGTAACTGCCTTTTAGTTATGAAATAGTAACAATAGGTTTTGATGAGTCAATTTCGTCGCCGATTCTTACATCCACCGTTGCAACAGTGCCTTCCACCGGTGATTTAATTTCATGCTCGGCTTTCATGGCTTCTACAACTGCGATAACCTGCCCTTGGGTAACTTTGTCGCCGGGCTTTACTTTAATGTCTATCACTTCCACTGATCCGGAAAATGTGGAATAAACAGGTTTGCCGCCGGATGGAGCAGACTGCGTCTGGGCAGACTGCGTCTGAGCCGCTGATGCCGTTTGGGCAGCGCCGGCTGTCTGAGGCTCGACAGTTACCATGAAGACTCTATCCGAGCCGTTTTCACTTACTATGCATCTTGAAGTAACCGGACCCCTTATCGGAGCGGGAGCCGAAGGTGCAGGTTCCGGAGCTTTTTCGGGCTTTGGTTCTTCTTTCTTTTTAAGAGGCAGGTCCAGCTTGCCTCTTCCTTCCAAAAGTCTGATGCCTTCGTTTGATTCCATTTTTTTGCCGGGTACCATAGCGGAAACGACAAGAAAGATATTTTTTTCGTTTACGGGCAGATTTCTTTCTTCAAGCGCTGCTTTTGCTTCGGGGATGTTTTTTGGGGCTGCTTCCAGCGGGTCGCCTTCAAAAGGCTCCATTTCGAGCTGTTTTGAAGCGATTTCTACAACTTTTGGATCGGGGGGAAGAGGTGTTTTGCCGAAATATCCGAGGACTGCTCTGCCGTATCCTTTTTCAATTTTTTCCCACCTGCCGTACATTACATTGTTAAAAGCCTGAAGCCAGTACTGCTGACTGCCGGGTGTAACGCTGGTCCAAGCGCCGCCTGCTTCTACTACTACGGGGAATTCTGCTAAAACATCGCTGTATTTGTCTAATATTCCTGCTTTTACCATCATGTGGACATTAGGTCCTATTGCTCCGCCGGGCATGGGAAAGCCGACAACGCGGGCGTCGGCAGTTGTAGTTGTTGGATTGAAATTGTAATCTTTCATTCCTTCCTGCAGTAGATTTTCAATTTCCATCATCTTAGAAACATCAATATCGAGGGAATAGCCGGTACCTTTCAGCGCATGAGCCATCGAGCGTACATCGGGCTGCACCGTACCGCTTGCCATCGGACGGACAGAGAGGTCAATGCCGTCCACTCCGCCTTCTATGCCTGCCATGTAGCAGGCAACAGCCATGCTTGCGGTGTCGTGGGTGTGCTGCCAGAGTGGCATTTCCGGAGGCATGATTTTTTTCAGAGCAACTACTGTGTCGTAAATAGTTCTGGGATCGGTAGTCCCGCTTGCATCTTTAAGGCAGATACTGTCTATTTGAATATCGCTGTCAAGCAGTTTTTTGCCGATGTTTGTGTAAAATTCGGCGGTATGCACTTTGTCCGATTTAAACGGCAGACCCATCAGTGCAATGGCAGCCTGATGGTGCATTCCTGCTTCTACAATAGGCATGCCTGTGTTTACAAGATTTCGAACATCATTCATGTAGTCGAAGTTTCTGTCCCAGGTTGTGCCGTACTGCTTCATGAGCTTTGCCTGAAGTTTCAGAGCATCTATGGACTGAGTGGTAAGCGTAACTCCGGATACCGAACGGGTAAGTATCTGCAAATCAACGTCGGGACCGACGGCATTCCTGATTTTTTGCATTGTTTCAAAGGGGTCTTCCTGCAGATAGAAAAAAGGAGCCTGATAGCGTGCGCCCCCGCCGAACTCAAAATGGCGGATTCCTGCGCGTGCTGAAGCCTCCATGGCAGGGAGAAAATCCTGCAGGCGCACCTTGCCTCCGAATGAACTTTGAAGACCGTCGCGAAAAGGAGTAAACATTACCCTTATTTTTTTCGGGTTCTCTGTGAAAATCATTTTACCTCCTCGATTTTTGTTATTTTTGATCCGGGATAAATTGTATTCATGGTGGTAGAAAGAGCGGCAATTACAGCAGAATCCGCATCTGATTCTTTTTTAGGAAAAACTCCCGTAATGAGCCGCATAATTAAAGCAAGAAATGAAAGCAGTAGAAAGACTGCGGCGAAAGCTGCAAGGCTGATTGACAGCAGGTCGGGTGTGTCCATTTTTCAATTCCTTAAGCGGGTTTATTACAAAAATATGATTTTATAAAATATCTAAAATCTGCACTGATAAGCAAATTAATAAAGTTTTATATAATAATTGTATTTATTAATCATTTTGTTAATATGTCAGTTCTACTATAAAGCTTCAACTTTTATCATGCTTTATTTTCAATTTATACAGCACTGTCAGACAAAATATTCCAAGTCAAAGAAATCTGCATTTATCATCTATTAATATAAGAAAAATCCTATAAGAAAAGAAAATTATTTTACAAAGAAAGTCTTCCTTTTGTAACCGGCGAGTTGACCCCCTCGATGTAAAGTTCTAAATTTTCACCAATTTGCAAAACTCTGCTTTGATGCAAAATTTTGTTGCTTCCGTTGCGTTCATCCGACCAAATTGCAACATTTTTGCCTAAAATCAGTGATTTTTCTCTGTAGTATTCCAAAAGTTCGGGATATTTTCCATTCAGAAGGAACGTATAATTAATGTTAAGGATTCTAATGAGTAAATCGAAAACCTGTTTTTCTGAAATATTGCTTTGTAAAAAACCTTTTAGGCAGCCGCTCTTTGGGACGAAGGGGGTTGGCTCGACTAGTGGAGCGGTCTCTACATTAAGACCGATGCCGATAACGGCACCGGTTACTTTGGAACCCGTTACCTGAGTCTGCGCTAAAACCCCGCAGACTTTTGCATTTTCAATGATAATGTCGTTAACCCATTTGATACGCGCTTTGCCTTTGAGCTGGGGAATAGAATCGATTGTCTGAATAACTGAAACGGCGGCAAGAATCAAAAAGCCTGTACTAAAATTTGGTATATTTCTGTTTGGAGCGAAAAAAGCTGAAATATGCAGGTTCCCGGGAAGGCTCTTCCATGCACGATTTCGGAAGCCGTGAAATTTTTTTCCGCTGCCTGCCTGGCATAGAATTTTGTCGGGCAGTTCTTGGTTTTTACTAAGCTCAATTAAGCTGTCGAACTGAGATTCTTCGGAAAATTCGGTTAGAATAAGATGATTCCATCCGCTGTTTTCTTTCATCTTCGTCCAGAAAACTGGGGAGGGATAGATTATTTTTTTAATAACCGGAGCAATATTTGAATCAAAATAATGATTCTCTGCTTTGGAGAAGTTTATATTATTTGCGATGTATCTTTTTGCAAAATCAGGATTATCTGTGTATATTTTCATTTGTTTATTTTTTCCTTTCCGCTTCAGATGTCCAACATCTGGCAGATGTTGGACATCATTTTCATCCATACTGTGCGTCCCCTCTTGAGAGTGGATTAAGGGGTGTGTTTCCCCATTCGTGAGATTCCGGCATTCCGCTCCGCTTCAGCCGGAATGACATCCATGAATTCTCTAAACTCTCAAATAATCATCCCCTTGTGTGATTTTACTAAATCATGGATGTTACATCTGTTTATATTAAGCCCACCCTGACCCTTACCAAGGGGAGGAAATTCAACGATCTTGCTCCCTCCCCTTGGGGAGGGCAGGGGTGGGGTCTCTTCTGGTTTTTAATTTACATTACGTTTTTTTTCTTCAATATATGGCAAATCTGTCAAAAATAATCATCTCCTTGTATTTTTCCTTAATCATGGGTGTTTTATCTGTTTATTGATTAACTTTTAGATGCCAGACACTTTGAAAGTGTTTAATATAATTTAGATTTAATGATTACATTGGATGATTTTTATTTTGGAAGCTGTATTAAAAGTCTATTTTTGTTATTCTTCAGGTTCATTTTTTAAAAGAAAAATTTCTTTCTGCACCATGGAAGCCGATCCGAAACATCCTTTTCCTCCTTCAATTGTGCTTAATAGGGGATCGTATGAACTTTTGAATAAATACTGGCGGAACCAGTCCAGCATATTGGGGTCGGGTGCATACACCGCGGCTTTGTGTCTGCCGAACCATTTGAAAAAATTCCAGACAACCGGAGTAGCCGTAGAAGGAATGAAAGCCCAAGCCGACAACTCGCGGTAACTTTCCTCGCTTGCGAACGGACGATATACTCTGTGGTTAATTTCTGTTGTCGGCGGGGAAAGATATTTTCCGTAATCGAGTGTATCGAGGCAGAGAGCTTCAATGAGATAATATTCCACATCAGGGACAGCCTGCCATGAAAAAACGATTGTATCTATGAAAGGAGGATTCAAAGTATCGCTCGGATAACGGATGAAATCTTTAGGGGGCACTACCCAGTCAAAGCGTGGAGGAGTAATAGTTTCACCGGTTAAAAAAGTGCTGTCGGGAAGGATTATTTCAAGTGAATACTTTGTTTCCGGCTGAACTTTTACGCTTGTATCAGGAAAAAAGTAGCCCGGTTTTTTGCCGGTGCGGTATGAAAGCAGCCAACTGTCGGTTTCGGTTGAGAT
Source organism: uncultured Hyphomicrobiales bacterium (assembly GCA_964577665.1). GTDB lineage: Bacteria > Bacteroidota > Ignavibacteria > Kapaibacteriales > UBA2268 > CAYVTD01. The sequence continues at coordinate 67,923 of CAZOBD010000001.1, read as the reverse complement.
TTTCACCCGGGCATCTTTCACGAGACTGCTGTCGTGATTGAATGTCTCGGTCAGCGGCTGAGTTTCCATGACAATTATTTCTTCCAAAGGTTTATCAACAATTAAAAATGCGGTTACGATATATTCTTTCTCGTAATCGTTTGGGACAGGGTCTTCACATGACAGCAAAAAAATTATTGCAGTTAAGTAAGCTGTATATTTTAAGATTTTCAACATTTTTACACCTTAAAAGTTTATTTCATAAGAGAGTGTAGGCAGGATTGGCAGGAGTTTTACGTCTTCGGCATAAGTGTCGAGAGAACGTGTGTTGTAATATCTGAACCAAATATCCCTGCGGTTGTAAACATTATAAATATCAAGAATGACTTTTGAATCCTGACCGAATGTTTTGAACGAATACGATGCGTTTAAATTAAGCTGGTGAGAAGGAGGCAGCCGCAAGCCGTAATACTGCGACTGAATAATTTTGCCTCTGCCGTAGTTTTGGTCGGGCATTCTTATCTGGAAGCGGGAAGTGGCGCCTGTATAAGACTGACCGGACTGGAATGAAAAACTTGCTCCGATGTCCCAGTCTTTGCTGAGCTGATATTGAGCTACAATCTTGAAGTCGTGCCTGCGGTCATATTTAGGGCGAAATTCTTTTCCCTGATTAATACTGTCGAAACGTGCAGTTATAAATCCCAGAGCGTAACCCATCCATCCGGTAAGTCTGCCGACGCGCTTTTGTATAAAAATTTCTGCTCCGTATGCACTGCCGTTTCCGGTAAAGAAAATATCCTCAGCATTGTCTCCGTCGAGAGATGTCCTGTTTAATTCATTAATATTATTCATTGTTTTATAGTAAAAATCTAGATTTACCATCCAATCATCAAATGGTGTTGATTCGACGCTGACTATGTAATGCTCGCCCCATGAAGCCAAAACGGTGGAATCCGTAGGCAGCCATGTATCGAAAAAGGAGAAATCGGGCTGATAGGCAAGCTTCAGGTTCTGGTGGAAAATGCCCCATGCCGCTTTTACGGCTAGATTGCTTTGAAGCCGATATTGTACTGCAAGACGGGGATCGTGAAAAAAACCGCTGCGTAAGTCCCAGTAGCTGCCGCGCCACCCGGCTTGTAAAGAAAGCAGTTCAGTGGGGCGGTAGTTTATCTGGGCAAATGCGTCATATTTCCAGTCATGCACGTGAATATCAACTGTTCCGGCAGTGGTGTCGGTAATAAGTGTGTCGATATTTCCGGTAAAATTCTGCAGATAATCGAATTGATAATTTGTTACGTTGTAGCCGAATTTTGCGGTAATCTTCTCGGAAGCAAACCATTCAAGACTTCCTTTAAATGTGATATCGGTAATGCCGTTGCTGATTATAAACTCGTATCCTGACTGGTCTCCTGCAAGTTCGTTTTTATAATTACTGGCGCTGAGGTTCGTAACAAGGAAAAGGTCATTGGCAAAAATATGGTTCCATCGAAGCGCCGCCAGTTTGTTGCCGACGTTGAGGTCAACAGTGGCGCCGAAACTGTCGTAGAGAAGGTAGTCCGAGCTTATGAATCCGCTGAGGAAAATTTTGTCATCTTCCGAAATATCCTGAGTTATCTTCAGGTTTACATCATAAAAATTAAAATCGGGAATCGGTTCTTCCGGGTCTTCCGGGATAAAAGCTTTTACGAGTTCCAGATAAGTTCTTCTTGCGCCGATAAAAAAAGCGCCGCTGCCGAGCGGACCTTCAGCCGATACTTTTGATGAAATGACGCCGATATTGGCGCTGCCGTGATATTCATTGCGGTTGCCTTCTTTTTGAGTTATGTCCAGAACAGCCGACATTCTTCCTCCGTATTCAGCCGGAAAACCGCCTTTTATCAGCTCTACGTCTTTTAACGCAGAGGTATTAAAAGTGGAAATAAACCCAAAAAGATGAGTCGGGTTATAAACGGCAGTTCCGTCGAGAAGAACAAGATTTTGATCGGGGGAGCCGCCCCGGACATACAGACCGCTCGAAATCTGCGAAGATGTGAGCACGCCCGGCAGATACTGAAGTGATCTGAAAATATCTGTTTCGCCTCCAATCCTTATATTTTTCAACTGCTTAACGGGAATATTGACTTTGCTGACCTTTATCACTCTTTTTTCTTCCTGTCTGCGTGCCTGCACTGTGATTTCTTCGGTTGTAACGGTGGAAGGAGGCAGTAAAAATGATTTTCGTAATGACTCATTAAAAGTGATTCTTTGTTTAACCGGCAAGTATCCGATATATGTTACACTTACGGTGTGATTGCCTTGGGCTATATCCTGTATTGAAAAAAATCCGTTTTTGTTTGTAACGGCGCCTTTGCCGGTTCCTTCCAAAAAAACAGTAGCTCCTATCAGAGGCTCTTCAGAAACGCTGTCTTTGACGAATCCGCTGAAAGATATACCGGAGGCATATTCTGCGGGTAAATATATATAACTGAAGAGCAATATATATATGATTACAAAAAGCAGTTTTAGATATATATTGGGAATCATAATATTCTATTTAAATCTGAAAATAAATCTGAATAAATATTAATTTAATTGACGAAAATACCGAAGTTTAGTTTAAATTTAGGTGTGATTGAAGTGGTGGAATTTTTTCCACAACCTAATTAATTAGACTGCCGAGACTTAATTAAAAAACGAATTCTCTTTCGGAAGACCTGGCTGCAAATGAAAATTTCCGCACTTGCTCTTGAAGTTCGTTAAATGCTTCTGATTCGGATTTAGATTCGATGAAAACATATTTGAACTCGGCGCTGTGCTTGAAAAGCCACGAACTGATTATTTTCATCTCGTTAACGGATTCTTTTGTAAAAGGAGTGTTTTCCGGGAGTCCGTTATAAAAAGCATTGTGAATTATATGCTTGATACCGGTTAGCGGAGCCATTCTGCCGATAATTTCCTGATGGAACAAGGTGCCATGCCTTATTACGAAAATTTCTATTGTTTTTTCTCTTCCTGATGCCGGAAGAAGAAATACTGCGTTATTTTTTTTAACTGAAGAAGGTACGTCTATTTTGTTTTGAAACAGCTTTTGAAGCTCGAGAAGATTGTTTTTCAGAATTAAGGCTTTTTCAAATTCGAGCATGGAAGAATAATTCTTCATTTCTGCTTCGAGCCGGGCAAGAATACCGTCTGCATTTCCGCTTAAAAATGAACGGACTTTCTCGAGTTCGCCGACGTAATCGGCTTGATTGCCGTTAGTGCAGGGAGAAACGCATTTGTCAATATGAAAAAATAGGCATGAGCGGGCAGCTTTGCCTTTTGGCATTTTTTCGCATTTTCTGAGTCTGAATGTTTTATCTACTATAGAAATGACTGTTTTTGCCAAAAATGCGCTTCTGAAGGGGCCGTAGTATTCAGAATTATCGTTGTCAATCGTATCGGTTATTTCAAGTTTAGGATAGGGGTCTGAGGTATCTATTTTTATGAAAGGAAGATTTTGATACCTTTTATCCATTACGTTGTAAGGGGGAAGAAGTCTTTTTATTTCTTTTGATTCAAGTAGCAGCGCACCTAATTCGGTATCGGTTTCGGTCCATGTGATTTCATAACTTTTTTTCAGCATATCCGCAATCTTTTTTGAGCGCATACTCTCTTGAGAAAAATATGATTTTACCCGGTGCTTAAGAGATTTTGCTTTGCCGACATAGAGGATATCTCCTCGTGAATCTTTAAAATAATATACGCCGGCAGCATTCGGGAGCATTTCCAAAAAAGGATTGAGGCGCTTGAGGACTGTTGTACCTGTTTTGTATGTTCTTGAGGGTTTATTGTGAAATCGTATAAGTTCCTCGGTTGTAGTAATTCCGTGATTAGACTCTGCGATTTCAAGCAGTTCGACAAGTATTTTTGCCGTGGCTTCGGCGTCTCCGAGCGCGCGGTGACGTCCTCTTACATCAATATTGAAATACTGCGACAGCGAACCAACGTTCTTTTTTATATTCGGAGGGAGCAGCCGTCTGGCAAGCTTTAAAGTACAGAGTTTAGGTATTTCAGGCATATTTGTGCCGATTCTTTGAAATGATGCTTTTACGAATGCGTAGTCGAAACTCGCATTGTGCGCAACGAATATATTGCTGCCGTCAAGCATGATTTCTTTTACTACGGGAAGTACTTCTTTGGGTTCAGGTGCTTTGAAAACCGATTCGTTTCTTATGCCCGTCATCTTTTGTATAAAAATGGGGATAAACTGATGTGGATTGATAAGAGTAGAATATTTAGATAAAATCTGTCCTGCCTGAGTTTGCACGCAGGCTATTTCTATAAGACGGTTCTTTACGGAATTTGCACCCGTTGTTTCAACGTCAATTACACAATATTTCTGCTGCCAGATGCCGCTCATTTCAATTTCCGATATTAAGTGTTCTTTACAAAATTAACGAAATAATTATTTTCAAAAAAATAAACAGATGAACCATACATAAAAGGGAAAATACACAAGTGGGTGAATATTTTTTAAATCAATGATATTAGGAGCAAAGCGAAGCAATCTATAAGAAATCTGCATAAGACTGTTGATTGCTTTGTCGCTACGCTCTTCGCGATGGCTTAGCAGTTGGAGGAAAGAGATTTCCAACTTCCGGCAGATTTTGGACATCTGAAGCAGAAAGTAAAAAAACTGATGAACGATACTTGAGATTTATAGAATCTTTTATGGAGAAGCGGCAAGAAATTCTTTTATTAATTATTCTCTACGTTAATATGGTTTAATAAATCATATAATTGACGGCGATTTTGGAGATGGATTACTTTCATACCTGCATTTTTTGCAGGTGGAAGATTTGCCTCGGTATCGTCAATGAAAAGAGTTTCACCGGGATTAATAGCGGCTGTGGAGATTACTTTTTTATATATCTCAGGATTTGGTTTTATCACGCCGAGCTGAAAAGAAAAAAAACATTTCTCAAATAGTGAGAAGAGATTTCTGCATTCCGGTTCAAATTTTTTGTAATGGATTTCACTTGTGTTGCTGAGTAAAAAAATTTTCCCGATTTTTTTATAAGACTTCACGATTTCCAAAGAATCGGGATAAAGTGATACGAGAGTTGCATTCCAAGCTTCATCAAATATTTCATCCGATGCTTTTATTTTGAACTGCTTTTTTAAAATATGCCGAAATTCTTTTGAGCTTATTCTGCCTGATTCGTAGCCGGTAAGATATTCGTTTTTTTGAAATGATTTTAAATTTTCAGGAGAAAAAAGAGCAGGTTCGGATGACAGCTCAGAAAATTTATTCAAGCTTTCTGTATGATTTATTTCGTATAAAACTCCCCCGAAATCAAAAATAATATTTTTTATTTTCATAAATTTTTAAGAAAAATGTAACATATAATTTCAAAACTTAAAAAAAAATTGTCAATGAATTTCCTTTTTTACATTTTTGTATAAAAAAAACTAACATGAAGATAAAGAAAAAATAATTGTTCAAATAATGACCCAGGGAAAAATGAAGAAAGAAAAACTGGAATTTCATGACGTAGCCAATATTTTTCCGATGATGGAAAAAGGTGAATTCGAGGCTCTGAAAGATGACATCAGACGCAACGGATTGAACGAACCAATTTGGCTTTTTAAAGGAAAAATCATCGACGGCAGAAACAGATATCTTGCCTGTATTGCTGTTAACGAAGAGCCGAAATTTAAACAATATGAAGGACATGAAGATGATTTAATCGACTTTGTTTTATCCCTTAATCTTCACAGAAGACATCTTAACACGAGTCAAAAAGCATGTCTTGCAGTTGACCTTTTGCCGACAATCGAAAAAAGGAACGAAGAGATAAAGCGTATTAAAAACAGAGCTTTAAGAAAAGGCGAGGTGGTGGAAAAATTGCCACCACCTGAAAAATCAAGGGCAAAAGCTGCAAGGATTTTCGGCGTAAACGAGCGTTATGTGTCTGATGCAAAAAAGTTGAAACAGGAAAATGAAAGGGTATTTGAAAGTGTTAAAAAAGGGGATATGACAATTGCTCAGGCTAAAAAATCTATTTTGAAAAAAGAGGTAGAGGTGGTGGAAAAAATTCCACAACCTGACTCCGGGATTAAAATGAAACTCACCGCTCACGATAAAAAGAAAATAAAAAAATTTATGGACAGAGACGAACTCGATGAAAAAACTGCTGTGAGAATTGTAACAAATGACAGAATCGAACTTGAAAAAAGAAAAAAGAAACTTGAGGAAAGAAGAAAGAAAAAAGCTGCCGAAGCTCTCACAAGACAGAAAATCGGTTTTTACGTGGAAAGCGATGTTAAGGAAAGATTGAAATCTAAAACAAAAAATATATCCGAATACCTGAGAAAATTGATTGAAGCTGATTTGGAAGCAAAAGCAAAAATAAAAGAAAAATAGTTTAATTTGGATTGTGCCATTTTAGAATCTGCGTTTCATCCTGCACATAAAAAAACCGTCCGTTTTATGTTCTGCCGGATTTAAAGTGAGGTAAAAATCACCTTCTTTAAGCCCGGCAATTTTTATTTTGTTTCCCTCGAATACCGGCAAAATATTATCAGGTTGAAAGTCAGGATTTGCTATTAAAAACTTTTCTATGATTTCTTCGTTTTCGTCGGGTAGAAGCGAGCAGGTAGCATACACCAAAATTCCGCCGGGCGCTGTCAGTTCAGAGTAATAATTTAAAATACGAAGTTGATTTTCATTGAGTTTTTTAATCAGCGAATCTGTTATGAAATATTTCTGTTTCGGGTTTCGGCGGAAGGTTCCACTTCCTGAGCATGGAGCATCAATTAAAACATACTCGTAGTTTTTTTGAAAATGTTTATTGTTTTTTGGTGTTTTATCCGCAGAGGGGCTGCTTAGAACGGTTTTTATTGATGTATAACCGAAGCGTTTTGCGCGGCTGTTCAGTTCCTTCAGTTTTCTCAGATCAATATCAGATGCCGTTATTTTCCCTTTATCGTTTTGAATTGACGCTATATGAAGTGTTTTTCCTCCAGCGCCTGCGCAAGCATCGAGGACAGTAGATTTTTCTCCCGGGGACAAAGCATAAGATATAAGCTGGCTGCCTTCGTCCTGTACTTCAATAAAACCTGAGCGGAATAATTCGGTTTGCAGAATATTAGCCCGCCGGCGCAGTATTATGCTGACGGGTGAAAGGCGTCCGGGGCAGGCTTCAATACCTTCCTGCAAGAGCCTGCTTGCTATTTTGTCTCTGCTAATTTCCGTTACGGCAGTCCGCAGGCATACCGGCGCGTCATGAAGCATCGACTCGGCAATTTCGGCGGTTTTTATAAAAGGGTTTCTTTTTGTAATTTTTTTTAACAGAAACAAGGGAAAGGAGTATCTTTTTTCAATGATTTCAAAATGTGTGTCTGAGATATTTTCATATTTTAAATTTTTAAGAGCCGATTCAAGTTTTATAAAATATTCGCCTGCTGTTTCATATAAAAAAACCGGATCAATTTCTATTTTGTTTTCGGCTATAATTTCCGAAAAAAGAACAATAGTATCATTTTTGCCGCGGGGAAGAGCGGCTCCGGAGAATTTTGCCGTATTTTGCACAGCTTCGGTTTTCAGCCACTCGATTTGATTTTGGAATTCGCAGGATAGTGCCGCTAAAATCAAAACTCTTAAAAATGATTCCTGCTTGGCTGAAATTTTTATATTTTTATGATCAATAATATAATTCAAAATAGAATTTAAAATCAGAAGGTGTCTTAACGAGCAAAAAACGGTTTCCGATATGAATTTTCTGTCTTTGCTCCCAATGTATTTTTTTCTTCTCAAAAAGTGGTTTGAAACTTTATCTGCCGGGTTTGAAGAGCTAAGAATTGCTTCCAGAAGCTGGGCTGAATGGTTTAAAAGTGATGAAATTTTCATATATTATTAATATAAATTAATTTGTAAATGTCAACCTGAGAAAAAAATTACACAGATTTTACAATTATAAGAAAAAAAGGCATTTTTTTATTAATATTTTTTAAATAAAACTTGTAAAACATAGTAATAGGGCTTATCTTTATAATGATTATGAGTTACAAACATAAAAATAATGCAGCATAAACGTTATCGCATGGAAAATACCGGAACCAAAAGCAGAGAATGCTGCAAAAGACGCTGTTATAGTAATGTTTATATTTTGCAGAATTGATTACATATATTTAATGTATGTAACGGGTGTATCTGCCGGTACATTGAAATAAAAAAAGAAATTAATTAAATTTAAAAATTAATTAAAGGGCGGTTAATACTAATAAATCGCTTAAATCATTGAAATAAAAGCAATAAATAAAAGAAGGGCTGATGTATTCTTAATAATCTAAATTAAAACTTTATTTGAATATTAAGTTGAAATGTCTTATTTTAGATTTTATGGTCATGAGGAGTTTCGCTCCAAATGATTTCTTGTTGTGATATATGCTAAATCCTTCGGGAAGAGCTCATTGGCATAATTATTGCGAAATATTGAATTGATAAAAACCGGCACTTGTGCCGTTCGTATTTTGAAATTAATAGATTTAATAAATATTAACATATTAAAGGAGTTAGCTTATTATGAAGAAAACATTCCTCTACTTACTGGCGATACTGCTTACAGCCCTTCTGCTGTTTGTAGATACAAGTGCCCAGGACTTTACTATTAAGAAATGGGTCGTCACCAGCGGAGGCTCGGTAAACCTGCAAAATGAAGACGGTGAATCACTTTCGGGCGCTTCCGGGCAGTTCGCAATTGAAAAATTATCTCTCAGCAACGAAAAATTTGATGTATATCAGGGCTTTTGGGTGCCGGATCCTATTGATGAAGGCACCAGTGTTAAGGAGCCTAATATGGAAATCAGCGTAAATCCGCTTAAGAATTACCCCAATCCTTTCAGCCATTCAACCGAGATTCGCTGCGAACTGCAGCGCTCCGGATATTTAACATTAAAGATATATGATGTAATGGGCAATTTGGTAAAGACCCTTTATGAAGGTATGCACAGCGCAGGTACTTTCAGCGTAAACTGGGACGCAAGAGACAACAGCGGCAGAGATGTCAGCTCCGGTTCTTATGTTTACGAACTGTCAGTGCGCCCCGGTCAGCTTTCAGGCGCTCCTTCATTTGACAGATATTCTCTCAGAAATATTATGGTAGTGGTTAAATAATATTTTAAATTGTTAAATAATATTAAAATCGATAATGAAAAAGAATATAAAATTTAATGTTTTTTTGTATAACAAGATTCAGGAGAATTTAATAATGAGAAAATTTTCTCTTCTCGTTTGGGTGGCTCTTTTTTGTTTAATAGCCGCTCCCTTCAGTTCGTTTGCTCAGGGCAACATGAAGGTGTTTAATTACCAGGCAAACGTATTGGATGCCGACAACAAGCCTAAAGAGGGACAGGTAAACGTTACCTTCTCTATTTGGGACTCCGAAACAGCAGGCGAACAGGTCTGGACAGAAGTTCAGAATCCGGTAATCGATGACGGCTATTTGAATACATATCTCGGTCTTATCAGCCCGATAACAAATGACGTATTCTTTAGCAAAGACAATATGACCAGCCGCCCGTTATGGCTGCAGGTTAATATCGACGGCAAGGACTGGCCCAGAGTTAGACTTGCTTCAGTACCTTTCTCACTGCATGCTATTATTGCAGACACTGCTACGGCAGCTCTAGGACTGACTGAAGGAGCTTTAACTACAGAAATGATTGCCGACGGCGCTCTTGTATGGTCTAAATTTGCAGACCTGCAGGCAGGCGGCGATCTCGAGGGTACGTATCCCAACCCGACAATCAAACCCGCTGCTATCCTTAATAATATACCTCCGGGTTCGATTACATTTGAAAAACTTGCACCGGGCATGTGCTTTCCTCCCTGCGGTCCCGCATACGGCGACTTGACAGGAAGCTATCCCGATCCAAAAATTGCTCCCGCGGCAGTTACCTCTGAAAAACTTGCCGACGGCGCAGTAATTACAAGAAAAATTGAAAACGGCGCAGTAACAAACGAAAAAATTGCTCTTAACACAATTACGATTAACAGACTGAACTCCGAAGGCGCCGGCGAAGGCACCGCTATTATGATTGACCCGCTTGGAAACATTATATGGGGAAATCCCGTAGCTCAGGCGCTCGGTTATGACGTAGCCGAAGACGGCGACGTTTATATGTGGGATGCCAGCAAACCCGGACCTATCAAATGGACACCCATGCAGGCTCAGGGCGATGTAACGGGCCATTACGACGACCTTTATGTTTCCGGTCTGATGAACCGCAAGCTGATGGCTCCGACCACACACGGCGAAGTTTACATGTTTGACGGAATAGACACATGGCTTCCGACAATGGCTGACGGCGATGTTGAAGGACGCTATGACGACCTTCAGATTAAACCTCACGTTGTTACCGAACTCGAACTCGACAAAACCGGTGCAGCTTCCGGCACATTCGGCGGCGAATTTGTAATCCCGCAGATGGTCATCAGAGAAGACGGAAGAATTTACTGGATTGAAGATGTAGTAAATCCGATTCTACGCGGCGTAACACACGATGCTTCACTTGCCGGAAACGGCAGACCCGAAGATCCTCTAAGAGTTGCAGACGGCGGCATCTGGAATGTACACGTAAATGCCGACGCTGCTATCCAGTGGTCAAAAATGGCAGAACTCGGCGACGGTCTTTATATTGACACCGATATTTTCGGAAACGAACTTCTTTTTGCCAAGGATCCTATCATCGGCAATGAAATTCTTGACGTAATTCCTGACAGAGGTCTTTACAGAGACGGCACAGGCACCGAAGCTAATCCTTACCGTGTAGGCATTGCAGACAATGCAATCACGTCAGGTATGATAAGAGACCTTACAATCGAAAACGAAGATATTAAAGATAACGAAATCGAATGGACAAAGATGAAAGGCGTAGGCGAAGGTCTTGCTATTGACGGCTCAGGTCTTTTAGTTAACACAGGCGACCTTGTGGTTGGCAACGAAGTAATCGGCGCCACTGCAAACGGCGGTCTTGTCCGCTCCGGCGACGGCACTGCCGCTATTCCCTACACTTTGGGGCTTACTCAGACAGGCGTTGCTCCTGCTGTTTACGGCAGCCCGACAACCATTCCTCAGATTACAGTTGACGCACACGGCAGAATTACTGATGCAAATAATATAGCTCTGACAGTCGGCGGACTTACTCCCGGCGTAAACGGTCAGGCAGTAGTAACTAAAAACGGCGTATCCCAGTGGGATTATCTGATGTTCAGCCAGAGCCACTTTACAGGCAACGCCGTAACAAGCGAACTTGAGATAGCCGACAATGCTATTACTACCGGTAAAATCATTGATAAAGCAGTAACAATTGACAAAATCGGCAGCGAAGGCATGGGAAGAGGATATTTCATTATTTCCGACGGCAACAACGGTGCCGAATGGGTAGAAAATCCGCTCCTTCTTCCTTTCTGGGCAGAAGACAACGGAAACTACGACCTCTTCAGAATCACAAAACTTGACAATAACAATATGGCAGACGACTGGACAGCATCAATCCGCGGCGTTAGCTACGACGGCAGAACAAGCGGCGGTAGATTTGACCTTCTTGCAGATTTTGCAAACGTTCCCGCACTTTACGTAGAAAGCCAGAGCACAACTGACGGCGGCTTGGCGCTCGAAGTAAAAAGAGACGGAACAGATGACCAGTACGTTGCAAAAATTTATGATGATAACGAATACGGTAATGCAGGCGGACGCGGCTTGTATGTAGAAAGCAATTCACCTACTCCTTATCCTTATCAGTGGCTGACCGATTACGATCCGACTGATATCGATGAAGCAACATTGGTTGTAAGAAACACAGATAATGCAGACAGAAAAATTGCTATCAAAGCTTATGGCGACATCGTTGTTGACAACAGGATTTTTGCAGAGAGCATGACTGTGGATTCACTTTGGGTACGCCATTACGGATGGATTTATGACCTTGATGTAGAAACTGACCTCGACGTCGGCGGCAACACCCACATGGACGGTATGCTCGACGTTGACGGTGCAACCACACTGAACAGCACACTCGACGTTGACGGCGCAACCACATTGAATGACATTCTCGATGTTGACGGCGCAACAGCTCTTCACAGCACACTTGACGTTGACGGCGCCACCACGCTTTTCAGCACATTGGACGCTCAGGGAGCAATCTTTAACACAACCGGTGAAACTTTAATTGATGATGACCTTCATGTAACAGGTTATCTCGATGTTGACGGTCCCACAACATTAAATAATACACTTGATGTTGACGGTGCAACCACATTGAACAGCACACTCGACGTTGACGGACATACAGAACTCAACAATACATTAAATGTTGACGGAGCCGCCACATTTGTAAGCACAATAGATGCACAGACAACCATTTTCAATTCACTCGGCAGAACAACCGTAGATGATGATCTTTATGTAACGGGCACATTCGAAGCAGACGGCGCAGGAGATTTCAATTCAACTTTGAACGTTGACGGAGCTACAACACTGAACAGCACACTCGATGTTGACGGACATACAGAACTCAACAATACATTAAATGTTGACGGAGCCGCCACATTCGTAAGCACAATAGATGCTCAGACACATATCTTCAATTCACTTGGAGAATTATTAGTAGATGATGACCTTCATGTAACAGGCTATCTTGACGTTGACGGTCCCACAACATTAAATAATACACTTGATGTCGATGGCGCAACCACATTGAACAGCACACTCGACGTTGACGGACATACAGAACTTAACAATACATTGAATGTTGACGGCGCAGCTACATTTGTAAGCACAATAGATGCTCAGACACATATCTTCAATTCACTTGGAGAATTATTAGTAGATGATGACCTTCACGTAACAGGTTATCTTGATGTTGACGGTCCCACAACATTAAACAATACTCTTGATGTTGACGGACATACAGAACTGAACAATACATTGAATGTTGACGGTGCAGCTACATTTGTAAGCACGATAGACGCACAGACAACCATCTTCAATTCACTCGGTAGAACAACCGTAGATGACGATCTTTATGTAACCGGTACATTTGAAGCAGACGGCGCAGGCGATTTCAATTCAACATTGAACGTTGACGGAGCCACTACTCTTATGAGCACACTCGATGTAACGGGAGCAACTCATCTTCTGAACACATTGGAAGTTGACGGCGCAGGCGATTTCAATACTACATTGAATGTTGACGGCGCA
>CAZOBD010000001.1:39517-54621 GCA_964577665.1 uncultured Hyphomicrobiales bacterium | reverse complement strand
TATTTCAACGGCGATATGGTTGAACTTAGCAGCACAACGCAGTTTAATGCATGGACAGGCGGACCCGACCAGGGACCCGGCACGGCAGGCGATCTTCTGGTAAGCCGCGGCGCCGGTCTTTCTCCCGAATGGACAACGTCGGTTCCGGCTCTTACTGTAACTGATCTTACAGTATTAAACAGCTTGGATGGAACTACAGCCGATGCTAATTTTAATAATCTAACTGTTCATAATGTATTTACTGCCGACGGACCTTCTTTCTTCAATGATGACGTTACATTGGTCGGGCTTCTTGATGTAACCGGTGATGTAAGTATTGACGGCAGATTAGACGTAACCGGCGATATTGAAGGTTTCAGACTTATGAACACTCCTATCGGTTCAGAAACAAACCCGACTACTGTTGGCTGGTTTTCTAACTTAAATACTAACAGCATTAATGCAAATAGCGCTCAGATAACTAATGCCTCGATAGTCAATGCCGACATTCAGGAACTCGAAGCAAACAGAGCAGACATCGACGATCTTTATGCAACTTACTCAGAAATCACTGAACTTTGGGTTGACCTTTTCTTTGCTGAAATAGGAGATTTCATTGATTTATATGCTGTGAACGCTGAAATTACAAATGCAGAAATCACAAATGCAGATGTTACCAATGCCGACATTGTCAACGCCGATATAGTAAATGCAGAAATCACAAATCTAACCGGCGCTTATACCGTACCTTTTAACAAAATCACTGACGCAACAAACATGAATAATCTCCTCGTAGGCGGAACATTCGGTCCTACAGGCGCAGGTGTTGTAACGGCAAATGATTATGTTGACGGTACAATTACAGTTGATGACCTTGCTTTCGATCCTTTCAATCAGTCAATTGCATGGGATGACGTAAACAGAGTTATCACAATTACAGATGCAGGCGGAGACGTAAGCGCTACCTTGACCGGTCTTTCCGTTTTCACCGACGGGACAACAATCGGCGGCGACGGCACTAGCGCAACTCCTCTCTTCCTGATGGACAATGCCGTAAACTCGGCAAAAATAGAAGACGGTACTGTTGCTCTAGCAGATGTAGCCTTTAATCCTTATAATGCTTCTTTGACCTTTGATCAGGCTACCAGAGCATTGACAGTTACAGATGAAAATTCTGCTTTGATGGTAAATGTAACAAATGCAGAATTGAGCGAAGGCGCCGGTATCAGTTCGTTCGCTTATGACGGAAGCGCTGCCGCGACTGTCGGAATTGCAAACGACGGAGTTACCTCAGCAATGATTCTTGACGGCTCAGTTGCTATTGCCGATGTAGCCTTTAATCCTTATAATACAGGCGCTTCCTTTAATTCCGGTACTATGGAACTTACAGTAAGCGATGAAAACGGTGATGTAACAGCAGACCTTACTCATACACATTCAACACTGTCCGCAGGCCCCGGCATAAACACATTTTCTTATGACGGAAGCGCTCCTCAGTCAGTATCTGTAGATTATGATGCAAATTCCGGTCTCGGAATCGGTCTTGACGGACTTGCAGTAAAAATCGGAAACGGTCTCAGCTTTGACGGCTCCGGCATCATTGAAGCAGACGATCCTTCAGCAGTAAATGAGCTTATCACTGATATGACATTTGCTGCAAATACACTGACAATAACAGAAGCAGGAAATGTTTGGACTGCTACTATTGACACAGAAGTTCCCGATAACGAACTTATTACAGCCACTACATTTGATCAGGCAACACGTCAGCTTACTATTACGGAAGCCGGCGCTGATCATAATATAAATATAACAAATGCAGCTCTTACCGAAGGCTTTGCCATCCAGTCATTTACTTATGACGGAAGCGGTGCGGCTTCGGTAGCGGTAGATGCAGCAGCTCTTGCAGGTGCAGTTGCAGTAGAAACTGAAGAGTCAATAAACGGCGACGGCACAACCGGAAACGGTCTTGACTTAAACATGAACCATACAAATAACTGGGTAGTTCAGCAGAACTTCAGCAATACGGTTATGGGCGGCAGAGCAGTAAGCGCAGAAAACACTGCTATGGCAGGCTACGGCGTATATGCGGAAAGCAATGGAATGTTAGGCGCAGCCGTCTATGGCGAAAGCACCGGTACAGATAACTTTGCAGCATGGTTCACTTCATCTTCTAACGGCGCAAATCAGATTGCTTCTGATGTAGTTAGAGTTCAGGCAGGTAATCCCGGCGGTTCTCAGAACTACGGAGCAGCTATTTACGCATCATCAGACAGACCTTATTATACAATCTGGTCAGAAAACAAATCAAACAGCCCGGATCCGCTTCAGGGTAATGCAGGCTACTTTACTGTTGAATCAGGTCAGGCTCATGCTTTAGTTGGTCAGGTTCTTGACTTTGATACAGGCACAGGCAACGAAGGATTTGCAGTATATGCACTGAACAGCAGCTCTTATACAAACGGCGGCGGCTTCACCGCAGCAGGCGCATTGTTTGCCGAAACTACTTACGGTATAGCAGGTAGATTTGAAAACAACAGCGATGACCAGACAATTAGAGCAGAAAACCTCGGTGACGGCAAAGCAGGCGACTTTATCTCCGATAATGCAAACCCGACTTTGGACGTTACAAACTTTGGCACCGGTCTTGGTCTTGACGTATGGTCATTCAGCGGACCCGGCGCGAAAATACAGAGTGCTGCTCTCGGTCTTGAAATTGACTCAGACGGTAACGGTCTTGATATCGATGCAGCCGGTAACGGCGCTTATATCGAAACAGCCGCTAACCTGACAAATGCCGCGGATGCAGGTTCAGCTTATGGTTTGAGTGTAAAATCAACAGGTTCCGCCTCGGCGCTTGTTGCTGAAAACACAGCAGAGACAGGATATGTTGCATACTTCCACTCAGAAACAAACGGTATAAACGGCGGTTCAGGTTCACCTACACCTCCGATCTACTCAGATGTCTTAAGAGTTGAAGCAGATGCTACAAATGCCTCAGATGCAGGACATGCAATCAATGCAACATCCGAAAGAACAGAATCGACAATCAGAGCAGACAATACAGGCGGCGGCGTTGCCATCGAAGCAGTTGCCACCACATCTACCTCCGACATACCGGCAATTCTGACTGAAAATGACGGTGCCGGTGCGGCTATCGAAGCCTCACAGACAAACAACCGCGTCTCCGTCCATTTCGGACAGGGCTTGCCCAAGCTCGGAAGCGCTACTTACAATATCAATGGTACTTATACATATCAGTTTAATACAGAAGATCTGTATCCTCTGATTATCTTCAACGGAGCAGCAGGCGTAGCTTCAACGCTTAATCTCGATAACTACACAAATCTTGAAACAGGCATGATCCTCCGCATATTCTTTAATCCCGGCGATGCCGGCAGTACAATGGAGATTAACTGTGATCAAAACGGTTATATTACTGAACTTCAGGATGGATTTCAGCTTGTTACATTAGTTTATGTAAACAACGGCTGGTTCCTTATGGAAGATGATTAATAGATAAACTATTATCAGCACGGCGTGCTTTTTTGCACGCCGTGCATTTATTTTGATATTTTTATTCGTTCTCATTTTTCTTTTAGTATTTAAAAGTAAAAATATGATAAAGATTCTAAGCACGGTACTATTACTGGTCTTAATTCTTTTGCTGCCTCTCAGTTCGGCGGAAAAAGCCGAAATTGCAGAGGAACCGGCAGAAGCATCTAAAATAACAAGCTTTTCTACTGCAAAGCCCAACACTCTTGCTTTCAACATCAGCAAAGGAGACGGCGAATACCGTCTCGTTGCCATAATGAAAGAAAAAGAGCCTGGCGAACCTATCGACACATTTTACTACAAACCCGACGAGCGCTGCGGCATAGGGGATTCCCTTCCCGGCGGCGGATACGTTACCCACCTGAGCGAATACGAAAATTACTTTGAAATTACAAATCTTGAACCCGGCACAGAATATTTCATAAAGATATTTGATGCAAACGGATGGGGCAGTAATGCCAACTATCTTACGGAAGGTGTTAAAGCATATTCGCATACTACAATTCCTGAAATACCATATATCGAAGAAATTCAATACACTGAAAATTACATAAAAATTGAATGGAATGATGCAAAAGGAGCCGAAAGATACAGCTTTCAGGCTGCATACGATGAATCATTTAAAAATTTCATAGAGGGATTTAAAAATATCATTGTTTTTTCTTCATCAGCCGATATTCCATACAGCTCTCTGAAGAATACCGGTGGAAATATCTATGTACGTGTAAAATCAACCGGAAAGACAGGCGAATCGGCTTTTTCCGTACCAAACAAAGTAGAGACTGATAATGATTAAATTTGATTTAAATAGTAAAATTTACTGCTTAATTTTGAGGCAGTATTCTGCTTCTGAATTAAACAGTAATAAATGTAATCATATTTTCATTATTGATTAATATTTATAATTTAAATTTTTAAATTATTTTAATAAATTAATAATACATTGTAAAATATAATATTTAGATAATTATTAAGGAAAAATAATCGAATGGTATTATAACAAAAAGAGAGATGATCAGGTTAATAAAGGTAAATTAAGCTGATTTTAACTGTATTTTAGCAAAAAAAAGTTTTATAATTAAGTAATTAATTTTTATTTTTGGGGAATGATTAGTAACATTCCAGCTATATTCGATAGATATAGTTGGCAATAATTGTGTCTGAGAAAAAAGAAAAGAAGAAATTATGGATAATCTAGACAGAAAGAGAAGTAATATAAATAGTAATTTTATTAATAAATTTTTTGGTGAAGCAATGAGAAGAGCTCTATACCTTTTAGCAATTATTTGCACATCGCTATTTTTCTACACTTCCGCCTATGGTGCCGATGATGACCAGGGCAGGATATCATCCTTTAACGGTAGTCTGTTGACCAGTACTAACATTACTGTCAACTTCTATACGGGAGATATGGATGAGCATGACTACTGGATACTGGTAGCATATGAAGTTCCAAACGGCGTTGCCGATATTGATTCGGATTATTTCCCTAACAATGACGGAACGGGAGGTGCCGCCGGTGAACTGGACGATACACAAAATTATTATACCTCGTACGGACCAGGTACGTGGGCTTATTCACTGAACCGCTACTTTGTTCATGACGGAAGTGATAACCGTTTCCACATTGTAGCAGGCGGCGTTTGTGATGACAATAATAACGTTATCGAGACTGTTAACGTACCGGTCAGCGCAGGTTTGAAATATTGGTTCAAGGTTTATGCTTATAAGGAAGACACCGATACTTTCAATGATTTTAACGGATTTTTCGGGGGCGACAATTACGGAGCTCAGGGTATTTACTCGCTTCCCGACACGCCGCAGAACATTAACGTTTTTTGTAATACTGTAGAAGACGACCAATTTCAGATTAGCTGGCAGGTTCCGGCATCTCATACGGTAGTCGGTTACAGAGTATGGGTGGCAACAGATGCCAATATGAATAATCTCCTGGCAGGTTATAATCCTGCACAGCTTACAAGAGCACAAACAAGTCTAAATGTAACAAACGTGTCAAGCTGTACTTCCTATTACTGGAGAATGACATCCTACAACGAATCCGGAAACAGTGTTTACGGATATCAATCAGGATCACCCTGCTCCGGCGACGAAATTGCGATTTCATCGGGCAGTATAGTTACTCTCCGCCCAGAACCGGCTCAGGTCAGTTCGACTATTAATATTTGCTCTAGTACGACATTGACATGGGGACCGACAGGACCGGACACACCAGGAACCGGAACGGGAGAAACCCAGTTTAAAGTGTATGATGCACAGACAGGAGGGAATCTAATACACGACGGAGGATATCAATATCCCACGCCGATAGGCAGCGCAACAACGCTTTGGGTACAAAGCCTGTGCGGAAGCAACACACTTGTTGGTTCAGATACAAGGGTACAGGTTTATTTCAATCCTTCTGTCGAACCTGACTTCACAGGTTTCCCGACAAGCTATACTTTCTGCAATGCTTATGACGGTGCATGCAATACATGGGCGCCCACAGTAACAAATGCCAACAGCTACAAATGGCAGTGGGAAGCTGATACCGACAGTTGGGAAGACTGTACGGATGCATCTGACACGAGACTGCACGGCTCCAGTGAAAACACTCTCCAGCTTTGTGCTAATTCCGGAGCTACTGAAGATCTTGCAGACTTTAACGGCGATAATTTCAGACTGCTTGCAAGAAACAACACAGGATGTCCCGCAACATGGGAGGTAGGTCCCGAGGTAACATTAGTAA
Source organism: uncultured Hyphomicrobiales bacterium (assembly GCA_964577665.1). GTDB lineage: Bacteria > Bacteroidota > Ignavibacteria > Kapaibacteriales > UBA2268 > CAYVTD01. Next base: position 48,341 of record CAZOBD010000001.1, on the reverse strand, counting down.
TACCTAATCATCCTACCTTCTTTACGGGAACTAATACGAGCCAGACGGTTTGTATTATTCAGCCCGATCCGGTTGTTCTGAGCTTGGAGCTAAACAATATAAATTATTTCGGAACGGAATTCAAATGGCAGTTATCAACCGATAACGGAAGCAACTGGTTTGATGTTACCGATCCAACTTATTATTCGGGATATACAACTACGGAACTAACGGTTAATATTCTGGATGATATTGAATTTGAAAATGGAATAGGCATATTCCGGCTTGGAGCAAGAATAATGGGATGTCCTACTACATGGGCATTTTCGACAGCTAACCTCAGCGGGCAGTTGTCCCATACAATTACTTGCTCAAGCGCTGTAACATTTACTCAGTTGCCTTCATCAGTTACATTATGTAAGGGTAGTTCTACATATACAATGGTTGCTGATTTTCTTGGAGGAACAACTGATTTTAATTGGCAGGTATATAGAACAACCGGTACGCCGGCTTGGATTGACCTTAGTGATCTTTCCTCTAATCCTCGTGCAGCATTTAACGGGCATAACTCGAAAACTCTTACCTTTGATCCTGCTAATACACTCACTTTTAATTACGGATCACCTGTTTTAGAAGAGCGAAGTTACCAATCGAGTTTAAGGGTAAAAGTGAGGCCTGAAGGCTGTCCGGATACATATACATATTCGAATTCATTCGATATTTTTGTACCGAGAGAACCAGAGGTTACTGATTTGGCGGATAACAGCAAAACCGTCTGCCCGGATACACCTCTAATTGGGGAGTCATTTACGAGTACAATTACGGCAGCCTACTCAGGATCTGCATATGCAAGTGATCCAAGATACAATTTTGCTCCTATAAGTGATCAAATTGAGTATCAATGGATGTATTCTGACGGCTCGAGCTGGTATGATTTGGCGAACGGTTCAAATTATACAGGTATAATGGTAACAGGAGTTAACACTGATGAACTAGGTATTCTTCAAGTGCCGCAATTACCTTTATATACTGAGTTCACTTTGAAAGTGAGGAATGCAGGCTGTCCCGCTACGTGGAACACCAGCGCTGAAGCTGTTACTCTGCATCTTGAGACGCCTCCGACATTCGGAGATCTTAACACGAGTGTAACGGCGTGCCTTGAAACTGCGGGCTTCCCGAATCCGAAATCATTCGGTGTCGATCCTGTATATTATGTAGGCAATCCGCAGTGGCAGTGGTACGACGTAAATGCCGGAGCATGGGTTGATATAACCGAAAGCGTACATCAGGATCCCAACGGCGGTTCTATGTTCAGCGGTTCTACTACTACCAAGCTCACCGTTAACGAGTGCGGCAGGATGGTAAATACCGACCTCTGTCAGGTAACAGAAACTGACATTTATTATAAGGACGGCTGGATGTTCAGGATGAAAGTCAACGGCACCAGCACTTGTCCGGATGTTGTATATCTAAGCGATGCGGTAACACTGCACGTACCAAGATATCCGGTAGCCATGACTACTTATCCCGAATCGATAACAGTACCCTGCTATGAACAGGAAGCATCGCTTATAGCACAGTTTTATTATACAAATGATATGACCAGATATGTATGGATGGAATGCCAGGGCGACGACACTAACTGTGCTGATATTACAAGCGGTACATCTTCTTTTGTTGCCGGTCTTGGATTCTCAGGATATACTACGACACATTTGACTCTTAATCCGGCAGGTCTGGCAGATGAATATAATATTTACTTCAAGGCTAGAGCATGGAATAACAATTGTTCAAGTATCTGCTCCCTGTCTGATACTGCAGTTGTCAATACACCACCCGATCTGGTATTTTCAACGGGCAACCCAAGCAGTGTAACTCTCTGCGAAGGTGTTTGGTGGACATTTACGGCACAACCGGACAATCTGGAGGCTCTTGATATCAACTGGCAGTGGTGGGATTACGATCAGGACAGATGGTGGGATCTTACAAACGGTCTCAGCGTTGAACACCACGGTATCATTTACTCTGGTGTTAACACGACTGCAATGTCTCTCGGGGACATGACAACCTGGAACCACGACAGAAGAGCACGCTACAGAATGGCAGCAAGATATTCGGGATGTCTTGAAACTTATGTTTACTCGGACGCTGCTACAATATTTATAGATATAGACCTTACACCTGAAATTGCAGCTATGCAGCCATCTCCCCAGAGCGTAACGCTTTGCGATGTGGGTGCAAATTCTTCAACTGTATTTTCTGCTGATATGTATCAGGGAACAGAGTGGAGATGGCAGGTATTCTCAACAAACATGGGGTCGGTTTGGACTGATCTTTCAGACGATCAAGACTACTTCGGACTTACGACACCATTCTCGGGAGCAACCACAACGCTTCTGACGGCAAATCAGGTTAATAACGATATGGACATGGCTCTGTTCAGAATAAAAGCCAAGTTCAACGGATGTCCTCTTACATGGGAGTACTCAGGAGCATCAACTCTGCACGTACCGATGCAGCCCGTGTTCAATAACCCGGCGTTTAATAATATAACCGTTTGCAAAGAAGAATCTACTACGCTTACACAGCCCGTTCAATATGCAAACGAATTTATGTGGGATTGGTGGGATACCGGCTTAGGCGATTGGACTGATGCAACAGCTGCCGAAATCGGACTACAGAATGTATATTACAGCGGTCATCTGACAACAAAACTCGAACTGGACTTCTCAAATGTAGATAATAACGATCTGCCTGACTGGCTTGTGTTCAGATTAAGAGCAAGAAACGACGGATGTCTCCTGTCATGGCATAATTCAGATTATCATGTAGGCGCAATTACGGTATTTGTACCCGACGATCCGGTTATTACAGATGTTGCTCCGGATGAGGCAACGGTCTGCGTCGGTGCAGGTTATACCTTTACGGGAGCTGTTTCTGCACAATCAGAATTAACATATAAATGGTTGATTCACAGGCCTGGCGGTGTAACACCGACTTTACCAGGAATTACTTGGTCGGATTATACCGATATTCCTGCCGGCGCATTTGCAGGCGGCAGTTTTGAAGGCGTAACAACTACACAGCTTACTGTTATAAGCTCGCCTCCGGGTACAAGCTATTTTATGCTTGCAGCCAGAAATTACGGATGTCCGGATACATGGGTATTCTCAGATGCAGTTACTCTGCACAACTATCCCGAACCCTCTTTCGGAGATTATCCTGCAAGCTATACAGTTTGCGATTATGCAGATACAGACCAGTACCACGAATTTGAAAATACTGCCATTACTCTTACAAACGGCGTTTATATGTGGCAGGTAAGAGAATATAATGATATAACAGAAACATGGGGTGCATGGGCTGACATTACCGATGCGACAGATCAAACTGGCTACACTGGTTACACAACCACAAGCCTCAGCGTTAAAATAGACGGAAGATATTTAAATCAATATAGAATTAGCACGAACAGTATTTACTGCCCGGATTCATGGTATTACTCAGGCGCCGCTACGCTTTGGGCATCGCCGATACCAACGATTGCTGACTTCTCACTTACGAGTTCGACTGCAGTATGTAACAATCAGCCTTACACATTCACACTGGATGCAGGTTCTATTACAGGTTTGGTTGATTACTACAAATGGTTTGAGGTTAAACCCGGTACGGTAAATACATTGGTAGAAATTACTGACGGATGGGGCCATGCCCCGGCTCTTTCATCGGCTACTTACAGCGGTCAGGGATCTGCTAATCTGGTAATTAATCCCGCCGGCGATGCAAGCGGCAGAATATATAAAGTAAGAGTTTACTTCCAGGGCTGTACAGGACCGTTCTCACTGTCCGACTCGGCAATGCTCAGAACGAAGGATCAGGTGCAGTTCTCAGCCAATCCTCAGAGTGTAACTCTTTGCGAAAATGTTGACTATACAATGACTGCGGCTGCAGCTTCAGGCGCCGTGGTTGACGAATATCAGTGGCAGTTCTGGGATTACATGACAGACAACTGGTATAACCTCTCAAACGGTTATGTACAGTTCCACGATATGACTTATTCAGGTGTAAATACAGAAAGCCTGTATCTAAAATATACTAATAACTTTAATACGGATCACTTTGCGGTTTACAGGTTGAGAGCGCTTCAGGGAGACTGCTATGATGAATACTATGTCTCTGACGCCGCAACCATACATATTGATAATACTTATGGTCCGGTGCTGAGTAGCGTATCACCTGACAGCCAGACTCTTTGTACTTACGCGGGCGACGGCAGCTCTACGGTTTACTTTGACTCTTATGATGAGGCAATTTCCTGGCCCGTTATCTGGCCTGATGAAAATTATGAATTTAACTGGCAATGGTACAACGGCACTGCATGGGAAGACTTAAGTAACGGAGACCATGATATCGGCGGTAAGACAGTAGCTAATTATGCAGGAGTACTAACAACAAGACTTTATATCGTAAGCACTGAAAGCTCTACATATCTTGACGGCGCTCAATATCAATTGAAAGCGAGGCTGCTCGGATGTCCTTCATCATGGAATACATCACTGGCTCCGGGTACATTGCACGTTCCGGGAAGGCCTAATCTCGTTACCTGGCCCTCTAATGCTACGGCATGCTTCGCCGAACCTAGCGGATCGATAACTCTTAATGCCAGCGTGGATAATGCTAACGAGTGGCAGTGGCTGCTGTTTAACAAGCAGACTGGAGAGTGGGAAAACACTACTCAGGCTGACGGTCCGTTCCACGGGACACAGGAGGATCTGATTATAGATCTCGATGCGGCGCTTTACGGCGGATGGTACACTCAGGCTGATTTGAATTATTGGTTTAAGTTAAAGGTTAAGAATGTTGACTGCCCGACATCATGGATTACTTTTGACAATGTTGTATCACTCTATATACCTAATAATCCTATTCCTGATGCAGATGCAATGGGAAGTCAGACTATTTGCGAAGATGAAACAGCATACTTTGCAAGTAAGTTCGATGGAGTTTACCAGCACATTGTTTATCAGTGGCAGACCGGTGATGATACAAACGGTTGGGATGATCTTTCAAATGCAGGTGTCTTTAGCGGAGTTAATACAAGTATGCTTACCGTTACAACACCTAAAGCATGGATTTATGATGATACCGAATATAGACTTAGAGCAAGGAACTATATATGTCCTGCCAGTTGGGAACACAGCGATGCGGCAACCTTAAGAGTTGACGGAAGCCCGACATTTACATCGTGGAGCCCCTCAATGACAATTTGCTCTGAAACTACAAGCACAATTACGGCTGATTGGAACGATGCTGCCAAATACACTGGATATACTCACGCATGGCAGTACTCTGACGACCAGACCAACTGGGTATATATTACGAATACTCTTCCAGAAACATATACTGAAAAGCTTGACGGAGAACAGTTTACGGCAGTGGAAGACGTTGCTGGATCACAAAAACTAATTATATACCAGTCAACATCCGGCTCGACACTTTACTTTAGACTGAAACTGATGAATAACTTTATGAATAAACCCTGCCCTGTAAGCTGGGTATATTCACCTGAAATAGAAGTTACAACGGAAACAAATCCGCTGTTCTCGAATACACACAGTCTTACCGTATGTTACGGTGAAACACCTGTGTTTAACTTCGGAACTATTGCTTATGAATATCAATGGCAGATATTCAACGGAGGAGCATGGGCTGATTTGAATAACAGTACTTATTTAGCAGGAAACGTTCTTACCGGTTACAGCGGTGTAACAACCAGCGAACTTACGATAGTTGAGCAGAATGCATCTACTCAACCGATATTCGACGATCAGCTTTACAGACTAGCTGCAAGGAACCCGTACTGCTCAACAGCAAACACATGGGTTTATTCTGACGCAGTAACACTAAATGTACCAGAAGAGCCTACATTGGTATCAGTTGTTGGAGCAACAAGTCAGACAGTATGTATTGACTACTGCTTCACATTTACAGTAAGTGGAAACGGTGATGCCAATGAATTCCGCTGGTTATATGCAGAGAATCCCTATACTAGTCCATCAGCAACGTTAAGTCTTGCATCTGGTACTCTTCCAGGAGGTTCAAATGCAACGTATAATATAACTACTAATGGGAATCAATCAACATTAGTTGTATGCGGAGCTCAAAAATCTGATAATAATGCTAAGTTCTGGGCTCAGGCAAGAGCAGACGGAGCCTGCCCGAGAAACTTCGGTAATGGTCCTATGAGCCCTGAAATGTTCATTAATGTACCTGATGATCCTGTCCTTACAAGTTACTCACCTAGTAAAACTGTATGTCATTCAGCAGTTGTAACATTTGATGCACAGCTAACGATTGGCGATGAATTCAAATGGCAGGTAAAACGATACGGAAGCAACTGGAACAGTGATTGGACAGATATTACAAATGATCTCGAATGGAGTTCATACATTACTGGTACAGATTCCAAGACTATCACAGTTCAGGCTCAGGACAGGAACAGTGCTTATAGAAGCGAATTTAGAATTCTTGCCAGAAACGAAGGATGTCCTGAATCATGGCAGTATTTCGATCCTTCAGCTGTAGCACAGCCCTTATTATTTGTTGTTGAAGATCTTGAACTTGGAGTAATTACTATTCCATTAGAAGTGAATATCTGTGAAGATGCATGGTTTAGTGTAGGAGCAAATCACTTTAACTGGGGCGATGAGTACCAGTGGCAGAGATGGACAGGCACTACTTGGGATGATGTACGCGACAACGAACCTGTAACAGGTATAGACTATACCGGAATTCAGACAACAACATTAAATATAAACAGAGCTTATGCACAGTTAGACGGCGCAATGTACAGACTTGCTGCAACTAACAGATGGTGCCCCACTTCATGGGTATATTCAAATGCAGTTGAAATAAATATAATACCTCTTCCCGACTTTAACAGCACACCGACAGACCTAACGGTATGTAACAATAGAGACGGCGAGGTTTACATCATAGCCGATATTGATGACGCTACTTATGAACCCAATACACTGAAATGGTTCGTAATGGAAACAGACGGTACCATCAAGAATTTGACCACTGTCAATCTTAATGATGAGCCTTATGAGGGAGTAGCTACCGAAATTCTGACTATTAATGAACCCAGCAATGAATTTGAAACACTTAACGGATATAAATTCTGGGTACAGGCAGGAGTTCTTAACAATCATGAATGTAACGGCGTAACGGCAACTACATCACCTACGATGACGCTGTACGTAACATCTGAACCTGACTACTCACCGGCTTACAGCGACGTAACAGTTTGTAGAGACGCAAGCACAACGCTTACTCAGATTCCGGAATCATTCTACGGCGGTATTAACTGGCAGTACGACATCGGAAGCGAATTCTTCAACAATCCTGTTGATATTACAGGCGCAATGTCTGCTACATTCAACCCGATTGGTGACGGAACAATTCTCGAGTTCTTTGCACAGACCGGCGTACCTAATGAAATTTGGGTAAGACAGGTTTACGTAACGAACCCGGGTTCATGTACATTCTACTCATCACCTGCCAAGATTACAACTCTTGACAGACCGGTATTTACATCACATCCTTCAGACCTTACCGTCTGCGATACAGATGATGATAACAATTACGAAGTAACAGCCGGAATAGATCCGACAACATGGGTACCCGGCGTAACAAATATTAACTGGCAGTACGACGACGGACAAGGCGGAGGTTACCAGAACATAGCAGGTTCTTCCGTTGCAGGATACTTCGAAGGTGTAACTGACACTAAACTTATTATTAAGAAGGATCCTCCTTATTCACTGAATAATTATCTGTTCAAGTTAGTAGCTGAAAACAATATCTGTCCGGGCTTCGGTTCAGAATCCGATCCAATGGTACTTACCATTATTCCGGCAGTACAGAGCATAACACTGCAGGACGGCGCTAACTCACATACTGCATGCCAGCAGGATGACTATGACATCTACGGAGAATATAACAATGCACAGCCTGGCGATAAAGTTACATGGTGGCGTCAGCTTCCGGCACAGGATCCGAACGATCCTACACAGTGGACGAAGATTGATGCTTCGCTTGATGCATCACACGTAACATATTCAGGTTATAACACTACGCTGCTTTCACTTTCAGGTATCGGTTACGGTATGAACGGATACAAATACCAGATGCGCGTACAGAGACTTATCCCGGGAACGGGTACATACTGTCTCGATGAAGAGCATGCAGCATCATCGGACGAATTCTCAATACACGTACCTTACTATCCGCCGTTCGGAATTGACGACCATCCGACTCCGGAAGTTAACGTATTCTGCGAAACTGCCGACGAAGCCGTATTCTATGCCGATCCTGTTGATACATACAACAGCTGGCAGTGGCAGATGTACTATAACAGTAGTTGGCAGAACATTCTTAATGGTAATGCTAACCTGTCATGGATGAAGAATACATACAACGGATATAACCTGTATGAAAATGATAATGCTTCATTCAGCGGCGCAACATCCAAGACACTTACAATTGATAATCCTTCAAGACTGTGGGGTTATGACTTTAGAATCGTAGCTTGGGTTGACGGATGTCCTACGACAGGGCTTCCCATGGAAAGCGCAAATCTTAACATGACACCTATGCCGAGATTCAGCCAGAATCCGAACAATGCAACGGTATGCTTCTGGGAAAGCGCTGTATTCAATGTGCCGTCAGCAGAGATGGATTACGCAAATATTCTGCAGTGGCAGGTCTCATCAAACGGTCCTAACGGTCCTTGGACAGACCTGAACAATAACCCGCCTTACAGCGGTGTAACAACGAATTC
>CAZOBD010000001.1:35163-39417 GCA_964577665.1 uncultured Hyphomicrobiales bacterium | reverse complement strand
GTCCTTGGACAGACCTGAACAATAACCCGCCTTACAGCGGTGTAACAACGAATTCACTGAATATTGCAGACTGCAGAAACCTTAACGATAACTACTACAGACTTAAAGCATGGAATACTGCAGGATGTCCTGCTACATATACATGGTCAGAAAGCGGCTCGAATGTATTCGGTCATCTGACAGTATTTGAATCACCAGACTTCACAGGCAAGTCAATTGCTCCTACGAGCGCAACAATATGCGAGAATGAACAGGATTACGAAACATTCTCAATACTTCCTGAAAATGCCGATGATTACACCGGCTATCAGTGGCAGGTAAGTACAAATCCGGGTGTTTCATGGGAAGATGTGGATGCCTCGCAGTGGGCATCAATGTACACTGACTATAATACAACGGAATTACAAATTGGATATATCGACGGAGGAACAGTAGTTCCTTACAGCGCAAACAGAACTTACTACAGACTGAAAGCATGGAACGAGCATGCGCAATGTGAATATGACGAAGGAGAATATTACTCGGTTTACTCACCGCAATCAATACTTTATGTGGTACCGAATCCGGTTATTGCAGATCTGCCTGTGAGTACAACAGTATGCTCCAACGGAACGGTTAACTTTGATCCTAATGTACTACATGCGGTTAAGTATCAGTGGCAGAGCTTCAATCACACAACAAGCCTCTTTGAGGATATATCTGGAGCAACAAATAAAGCTCTTACCGTTGACGGCTCTACATTAGATGATGACCTTCTACACGTTTACAGATTGAAAGCACAGAACAGGAATGACTGTCCGGCTGACTGGGTATTCTCAAACGAAGCCACCGTTGAAGTACAGAAGGTTCCTACAATTTCAAACGAACCCTCAAGCATAACGATATGCCGCGGTCAGGATGCCATCTTTACAATACAGCTTAGCTCAGATCCTTATCCTGATTACATGAGATGGCAGTACAGGATTAAGAACGGCGGTTCATGGACAGACCTTGCAAACGGTCAGATACTTGCCGGAGGCGGAACTGTTTCCGGTGTAGGAACACCGACCCTTACAATTTCTACAGTAGGTATGTTCCTCTATGACTTCGAATTCAGATTTACAGGCAGCCTCAACGGATGCGACATGGACAATTCAGCAGTTGTTGACGCAAGAGTGCTTCAGAATCCTGAGTTCAGACAGCAGCCTGACGGTGAAACGGTCTGTGAAAATGGTACAACATGGTTCGAAGGACATGCTGACTGGGCAAACGAGTATCAGTGGTACATAGATAACAGCGGCAGCGATGTCGCTCTAATCGACGGAACATCAAATACACAGTTAGGAAATACTGATGTAAGCGGCGCTAACAGCCGTACGCTTACACTTACAAATATTGATCTTAGAGCCGACGGTATTGACTTCAAGCTTGTTGCCAAGAACAGACACAGCAATACAATTTGCCCGAATGAAGACGGACTGTCTTCACAGTGGGCAAAACTTAATGTTGATCCTCTTCCGGTATTCACAACTCAGCCCGGAGACGGAACAGTCTGCGAAGACAACGGTGCGTTTACTTTTGACATTGACCAGAACTATGCCACTACTATCCAGTGGTGGATAAGAACCTGGGATAATCAGGGACAGATAGTTGATACATGGGCAAGAGCAAATGCGTCCGGTTACAGCGGAGACTTTACTGAAACGCTTACAATATCTGGCAATAAGATTATCTCGCTGCACGACAGCGGCATTGAAAAAGTTGAAGTATATGCTAAACTTATCAACGCATGTCTGCCGAGCGGCACGGTATCAAGAGTTGCTTCATTGATAATAACACAATCACCGGACTTCTCAGGTCAAACAGGACTCAGCAGAACAGTCTGCGATACTGATGACTATGAATCACAAACAAGCGAATACTTCACTTATGGATTCAATCCTGTACCTGATTCATATCACATGCCGCTTAATATGACATATCAGTGGCAATACAGTAACGGAGGTGTATGGAACGACATAGGCGCCTTAGCACCTCAATTCGATGGCATCACAAGTACACTGCTTACCGTTTATGCCTATGATAACGGTACCGATATGTTAGATGCTGGTAACCATTACTTTAGATTAAGGACATTAAACCATGATTGTCAAGTAATATCACCAGTTCATCACCTGTTTGTACAAACAGAACCTGTTACATTGTCAACTGCATCGAATGCTACTGTATGTCTCGGAGCTACAGCTCATCTCGATTCTGAAGTATCCGGCACAGAACATTATGTATGGCAGTACTCTGACGACGGTGGCAGCAATTGGACTGCATTAAACGAAAATGAGATAGTGCGAAACTCGGTGTTTACTAATGTTAATACAAGAGTACTTACAGTTTCAAATGTAACAGAAAATGTTGCATATAACTCAGCAAGTTCAAACCACTTACTGTTCAACTGTTTTGTATGGACAGAAGGTGAAGGATGTAACGATCCGTTGTTTAGATACAATACGAAAGATAATCCGGCTAACGGATTAGGAGGAGACAATGCAGGCTATCTGGTTGTTTATTCACCCGAAGAGCCTAGATTTGCAGGTGCTCATGTGTCTTCAGAATCAGTTGCATGTGCAGGCGGTTCCGTATCCTTTACTGTTAATATGCAGGTAAATTATCCTGCAACGCAGTTTAAATGGCAGATGAAGGCTGCAAATGGAACTAACTTTATTGATATACCTAACGTTTACCAGTACCTCAACAATTATGAGGGATGGAATACACAATACCTGTTAATCAAAAATATATTTGCAGGTATGGAAGGCAACGAATACAGATTAGGCGCTAAGAACGGTACCTGCCCGGGTTCATGGGTATGGTCACCGTCTATTGAGCTTAATGTTCTCATGGCTCCTCAATTTGTAAACACAGGTCCTTACTCTCTCGAAGTATGCGAGGGTCAGGAAATCGAATTCTGGGCAGAAGCAATTGACGGATACTTCTACAAATGGCAGTATTCACCCGATGACGGAAGCCATTGGTTCGATCTTCCTAATAACTCATACATTGCATACTTGACACCTGAACCGGAAGAAAGCGCAACTTATACCGGTACTTACACAACCAGACTGTCTGTATCGCATATTGACGAACACAATGACGGATGGCAGTTCAGAGTAGGAGCCAAGAACCAGCTTGCATGTCCCGACAGATATGTCTGGTCTGATCCTGCATACCTGAATGAAAATGCCGGACCGCTCTTCGGTCAGGATATTGCAGACATCTATGCATGTACAGGTGAAAGCGTTACCTTCTCAGCTCAGGTAAGCAATGCCACAGAATACAGATGGCAGTATTACAACTCAACTCTGGGCGACTGGGCAGATGTAACAGATGTCGGACCTTATGTTGGTTCAACAACTAAGAATCTTGTCTTAACGACTGACAACAATTTAGATCAAACTTCATACAGATTGAAAGCCAGGAAGTACGGATGCCCGACGACTTGGAGAATGAGCAATGTAGCTTCTCTATTTGTTGCTCCTTATCAACCAAGGAATCTTGCGGCAGCAAATCCGAGCGAAACAGTTTGCTGGGATGTTCCTGCAATGCCTTCGGCTTACTTTACACACAATTCAGCAACAGAATTCATCTGGCTGGTCGGAAGCGATCCCGCAGATCTGGATAATCCGGTTTACGGACACAGCTCACAGGTTGCTGACGACGGTGTGAACTATGACGGAGCTTCAACACAGCAGTTAACAGTATATCCTAACAGATTGTATCAGGAAATCCAGAACGATAATACAGGCAACTGGCCTTACACCGAAGACGGAATGCTTTACTACAGAATAGGAGCACGCAACAACGGTTGTCCTTCGACTTACAGGTTCTCTGATGTTGCAACTCTGATAATACCCGCACCTGCTACACTTACTATGCAGTTTACAAGCACAACGGTATGCGTTGACGAAAGCTCGACTCTATCAAGAGATGCAGCCACAACGCTCGTAGGCGATGAATTTATCTGGCAGGTATGGAACGGCACCAACTGGGTAGTTGTAACAGATGCCAGCGCTTATGCAGTAGATTACGAAGGAGTAAGCACGACACAGCTCTGGATTAAGAGTGCAATTAACGATATGGCGCCTTATGCTGAATACAGACTCGGCGCTAAATATCAGGAATGCCCGGCAACATACAGCTTCTTCGAGCCGGTAACGGTTTGGGTTCCTGCATTGCCGGTATATACCAACGATATGAGCTACAGCGAGACAGTATGCGAAC
>CAZOBD010000001.1:30869-35063 GCA_964577665.1 uncultured Hyphomicrobiales bacterium | reverse complement strand
CCTGCATTGCCGGTATATACCAACGATATGAGCTACAGCGAGACAGTATGCGAACTTGAAGATGACCATACATTTACAAAGACAGTAGAAAATGCAAATATATTCGAATGGCAGATAAGCGGAGCAACAGGCGTAGATATAACGACATGGTCAGGTTACAATGATACCAGACTGATTATACCCGCATCCGCACTTACAAATACTGCTCTTCATAATGCGAAGATCTGGCTGCATGCAAGTCATTCGGTAGGAAGCCATACATGTATGTATGAGATACCTTCCGGTACTATTACTTTGGTAGTACCTCCGAATCCTCAGTTTACAGTCAAGGATCCCGCAGCAGGAACAAGAACGGTATGTCCGCTTTCGGATAATTACTTCACAATATGGATTAACAACAACGATAATGAATATCTGCCTATAGACTATCAGTGGCAGATGAATCTTACGGCAGCAAATGAAAATGCATGGACTGACCTCACTGAAGGACAAACAGTAACAACGCTTGAGTCAACACCGCAGTTCAACGGTACGACAACATTCAACGGTGTTACAACCACACAGCTTACAGTATTGAATTCAAGCGTAAATCTGCTTGAAGGATTCGTAAGATTCAGACTGAAATCACAGTATATGGAATGTCCGCAGTCTTGGGGAAGATCAGATGCAGTAACATTGATATATGACAATCATCCTGTTTACAGCACACATCCTCAGAGCAAGACAACCTGTGTTGAAGACAACTTCGGAAGCACTCAGATATGGGCTGATGCCACACCGTCAACACACTGGCAGTGGTATTACAGAACCAGCACTGGCGGCACATGGATGGTCTGCGATCAGTCAACTACCTTCTCAGGAACAGAAAGCAAGACTCTCACGATTTCCAACCTGAACGATGGTATGGATCAGTGGCAGTTCAAGCTGATGTCCAAGTATCAGGAAGTTTACAATGGCAACCAAGAATTAGGATGTCCCGATGTGTGGATACCTTCAAACTATGCTACATTGTGGCTGCCGGATGAACCCAGCTACTACGAAGCAGGCGCAATACCTATGGAAAGTAAGACATTTACCACATGTAGCAACAGCGATCTGGTACTCAGAGCAAGAGCTCTTCCGGGCTGGGTACACATGTGGACATATAAAGTACCAAGTGTGGAAGGACAACCTGCTACAACTTGGGAATACCTGACAGACGTAGAGTCAAACGGAGATGCAAATCTTGCTGACTTCACAGGTATAACAACTACGAAACTTAATATACATGTTGTCTCCGATAAGGACGGATGGTCATTCCAGCTTCTGACATGGAGCAGCGGATACGGCATACTCTGTCCTGAACACGGTCTGCCTTCAGGCATCGGTAGAATCAGAATTCCCGACGAACCCGAATTCGGTGCAGGCACACATCCAGAAGACGTAACACTCTGTATAGGAGAAACATGGACATTTACATCACAGCCTATAAATGCAAATCAGTTCAAATGGCAGTGGGCAAATGACTATGCCAACGGTCCTTGGCTTGACATATTCCATCATTTGATTGAGCCTTCCGGCAATACAAACTATGCTCCTTCACATGAACTGAACTATGACGGCTACCACACTACGGCACTTGAAATAATGACTCCGGGTGTAAATGACATAAACAACGGATATTATTACAGACTTGCAGCGAAGAATGACGGCTGCCCGACTACATGGGTATATTCAGATCCTGCAGTACTGTATATTAATCTTACACATCCGACAATATCTACACCGGATCCTGAATCAACATCTATATGCCCGGCTGAAACCGCTACATTCACAACGCCGGTAACTTATGCACAGGGCTACAGATGGCAGTACAGCTCAGACGGAGATACATGGACTATTATCAGCGACGGCGACGACTATGCCGGAACTACCACAACCAAACTCCAGATTCTGACAGATAGAACCGCTGACATAACTGACGGCGATATACTGTTCTTCAGACTTCAGGCGCAGATGGTAGGATGTCCTGATATTTGGGATTCAGCTACACCTGCAACTCTGATTGTACATGATGTTGTAACGCCTGAGTTCGGATCATCTGCAATGTCAATAACGGTTTGCGAAAGTGCAACTTACACTGTTGACAGAAATCCTGTGCATTATGGTGATAATTATGCATGGCAGTTCAGTACAAACAGCGGTAATGACTGGATGTACGTTGTTGAAAACGGAGTATTCTCCGGCGCTGACAATACACAGCTTAAGATAACAACAGCTTACGGATTATATGATTATTTAGACCAGATGCAGTTAAGACTGGTAGCAGTTTCTGCAGATCCTTGTCCGCTGACATACAACTCACCTGCGATTACGCTTGTAGCGCCTCAGACGCCTACATTTACGGCAGAAACGCAGCCTAACAGAACTGTATGTCTCGAAGACTGCACAACATTTACTTATCCGCTCTATCCTGACCTTGACACAGACCATTACATTGACCTTATGTATCAGTGGCAGGTTATGTACAATGATGAAAATACATGGACTGATATTGCTGATGGAAGTGTTGGCGACGGCGGTTCCTACAGCGGAGCTACAACTGCATCGCTCGAGGTCTGCAATGGATATGAAACATCTATGGAGCATGACCAGTTCAGACTGCTTGTCAAGAACAACTGGTGTCCCGATACCTGGGTGCGCTCAGAAGCTATAACGCTTGAGATAGACGTGCTGCCTACATTTGCAGACGACGGATACTCAACCAAGCTTTGCTCAGGCAACAGTGCTACAATCAGCACAAGCTCATTTAATGCGGATAATCGGAAATGGCAGATTTATAATGGTAACGTATTTATGAATATAACAGAAGGATATGAACTCCACTGGTTAACCGATACGGATGACATGTATGTGGAAGATGTTGACAGAGCGAGAATGATAGATGCAAGCGATCCTACGCATGCTATTTACAGACTTGGTGCAAGCAACCAGACATGTCCTGACAACTGGCTGTATTCTGATCCGGTTACCCTTTATATACCTCCAGCAGTACAGTTCACAACGCATCCTGAAGATGCTACTATATGCGAACACAGAGGATGGACATTTACGGCTACCTCATCTAATGCTAACAGATACGAATGGGGCTATCATAATGAAGAACACTTTACTTCATTAGCTGATGCTGATCAGTCTGGTGATGATAATAATCTGACACCGGGTATCTTCGAGGATATTAACGGCACAAGCTATACAGGCATAACTACTACAAGACTTACCATTGCTAATGCCAATAACTTCCGCGACGGCGTAAGAGGTTACTGGATGAGAGCTTGGGTTGATGATTGTCCTACTAACGGTACATTGTCAAATGTAGGAGAGCTCTGGATCAAACCCGATCCGCAGTTTACGATGACACCTACAAACGTAACAGTGTGCTGGTATGACGATTACACATTCGCGGTTGATGATGTATCACCTGCAACACAACTCCAGTGGCAGTGGTATGACTTTGATCCTACCTTAGGAACCGGAGTATGGGTTGACATCTCAGCTCAGACCGACGGACAGCACAGAATAGACTACGGCGGCGAAACAACTGCTACGCTGACTCTCGGCACGGTTAGGTCATACAACTCATGGTATTATTACAGGCTGAAAGCTAAGAACGGCGAATGTCCGAATTCATGGGCTGTATCTGATGCTCATACTATGTGGGTACAGACAGTATTCCCGGACTTCTCTGATTCAGAGATTCAGTTCAACGGTTATGCACAAACCAGCGGCACAATTTGTCCTGAAAATTCTTCTACCATATCTGTAAAACCCAAAGACTCTAACAGTTACAGATGGCAGTACAGTGCTGATTGCCAGAATTGGACAAATGTACCTGATAATGATCAGTTTGACGGTGTAACTACTACAGACCTTGAAATAGTACACGGAACAGGTCTTGATGATTACTGCTTCAGACTGCAGGCATTCCAGCAGGGCTGCCCAATAGAAGCAACTTCAAGATACTCCGACGTATTTACATTAATAGTAACCGACCTTGTATATCCTGAATTTACAGGCGCAAGCGTATCGAGAACTGTTTGCCAGGTCGATGTTTATGAATTCAACTTCAATCCTGTTTACAATGTATCTCACGATGATTACATGTGGCAGGTAATGCTGCAGGGTGAGACAACATGGACTGACTTGTCAGATGCG
>CAZOBD010000001.1:0-30769 GCA_964577665.1 uncultured Hyphomicrobiales bacterium | reverse complement strand
TACACGTTTAATCTGCCTATGACAGCAGGCAGCAGTGATTATAACGAATTCATGTGGCAGGTAAGTACAGATAACAACAATTGGGAAGATATTACTAATACATACTATTATTCGGGTGTAACCACATCAGACTTAACTATATGCAATGTGGATTACAACCTCTACGGTACATACTACAGAATAAAAGGCATGAATAACGGATGTCCCGACACATGGGTGCGCTCCGGCTCATTCGAGTTAAGTTTCTATGACATTCCGTTTATAGCCGATTATGCACCTTACGATGTAACAGCGTGTGCAAATGACAACGCTGCCTACATGACGGTCTCGCTTGTAAACAGCAATCACCCGAGCACTTATGTTTATCAGTGGGGTGAAATAGTCGGCGGTTCATTCCAGAGCCTGTCAAACGGTACCGAATATAATGGTGTAACTACTTCTAAACTTACAATACGGAACGTTGCTAATAAGAACGGCAAATACTATAGAGTACGCGCCTTCTCGAGCGATTGCCCGGATACATACACAGAATCACGTGCAGCATCTGTATGGGTACCTGTTGAACCTGACTTTACAAATGCACATCCTGTAAGCCGTACGCTTTGCTCGGATGAAGCATGGACGTTTACCAGTATGCCTGCTAATGCAACTCACTACCAGTGGTTGATTAACAGAGCAGACGGTAACGGTATAGTGGTAATACCCGAAGGCGGTCAGTTTACAGGTACACAGACACCTTATCTTACATTGAATCATACTAACGGAATAGACAGAGGAACAGGCGTAAACGACGGCTGGGCAATATGGCTGAAAGCCTGGAACGGCGGAGAAAGCGACAGATGTCCGAGAAACGGTGTAAGGTCAAATGCTGCTATTATCAGGGTAGTAGAAGATCCTGCAATATCACGTCAGCCTGCAAACCATACTGTCTGTGCCGGAAATACAACATACTTCTCAATAGAATACACAAACGGTACACAATTCCAGTGGCAGTGGCTCGACGGCTCGAACGGATGGGTAGATCTTGCTAACGGAATATACAGTATTCACGATTATACCGAATATGACGGAGCTACCACCGATCAGCTTACAATTATGAATCCGAGACCTGTCATTACTGATGTATCTTATAGAGTAAAAGTCAAGAATTCCAACAGAGGATGTCCTACATCATGGATAATCTCAGATGGTGCTAAATTGTGGGTAGAAACAAGAGAACCCGAATTTACATCGCATCCTGCAGATATAACTGTCTGCACAGATGAATCTGCAACATTCGGTGCATCTGCTGACGATGCAAATATGTGGACATGGCAGATATTCCAGAACGGACAGTGGGTCGATCTAACGAATTCTAATGACTATGATAAGAACGTTTATCAAAACACTGATCAAAGCAAGATGACTGTTTCAATACCTGCAGGACTGAACGGTAAGGAATACAGAGTAGCCGCAAGAATGAACGGCTGCCCGGTAACAAGGATTTACTCAGAAAGCGCAATGCTTACGGTAATACCCGATCCTCAGTTCAGCAGACATCCTCAGACTAAGACTGTATGCTACTCCGAAAACTCAACGATTAGCTTTACAGGCGTAGCTTCTCCTGCACAAGCCTACTTGTGGCAGATGAGCGAAGACGGAACTGCATGGTATGATGTAACTGACTTTGATACTGAATTTAACAATCACACGATTACATACACTGGAAGAACAGAGACAACACTTACATTTGATATTAACGGTACACCGTCAGATACATTCCTGAACGGTAAGCACTTCAGACTGCTTGCTAAGAACGATGACTGTCCGACGACTTGGAAAATGTCACATTCAGCTATGCTGATAGTACCTACGGAACCTTCGTTCTCTGATCAACCTGATGATCTAAGCATACAGTGTGATGTTACTACAGGCGAGTTTACTGCCAGCGTAGAAACTCATATGCCTTACGCATACGATTACAAATGGCAGAAATTCGAAAATGGAAACTGGACAGACCTTGCAGAACAGTCAGCTACTAGTTACGTACCCGGATATGAAGGTACGACAACTACGAAGCTTTCTGTAACAGGCGCCCTTTATCCGCAGAGCAGCTATACAGAAGTTTACAGAATAGGTGCACAGTATAAACAGTGTCCTGACAGCTGGAACTTCTCAAATGAAGCTACGCTCAGCGTAACTCCGAATGCTAACTTCGGTCCAAGTATGGGAGCGCCCGATGCAACGATATGCCTCGAAGCAACAGAAGCGAACCGCACGATTACTGCTAATACATATAATGCCTCTTCATGGCAATGGCAGGTAAATTACAGCGGAACATGGTTTGACCTGACCGACGGACTCAATGATCACGCTGATAATAACTATTACAGCAGTACATCCACAAGCGCACTTGTAATTGGTCAGCCTTCTGTAACTATGACAGGTTCACAGTACAGACTGCTTATCTGGGGAAGTGTATGCTCCAAGACAATTACTTCCAGAACAACAGAAATAACAGTACCCGCGGAACCGGTATTCACACTTAATCCGCAGTTTGCAACAGTATGCGAATACGGAGGATGGACATTTACAGCAGAAGCTGATAATGCAAATGAATATCAGTGGCAGATGTCTGCTAACCGCGGTGCAGCATATTCAAATATCTACGACAATACATTATATACAGGAACCAGCACAACCAAACTCGAAATAGACCTCGTACAAAATATCGGCGGCATCCACTACAGATTGCTTGCCAAGAATGAGGGATGCCCGAGTTCATGGATAGCCTCAACAGGCGCATCTATAAGAATTACAAGAGCGCCTATCTTTACACGTCATCCGATTGATGTAACAGTATGCGCAGGCTTCAACTGGACACATGATGCCCAGCTCGTAGCAGGAACTTATACTGACCTCAGATGGCAGTACAGCCCTGAAAACAGCAGCGACTGGTTCAATGTAGATGATAACGCCCTTTATAACGGCGCTACTACAAACTCACTGAGAATTGCAACAGTACAGAATCCCGGACTTGGCATAGACCTTGACGGATATTCATACAGACTAAGAGCAACCAACGGAGACTGCCCGTCATCTTATGAATACTCAGATGTTGCATTAATCGAAGTTCCTGATATTCCTCAGTTCGGTACCGGTGACAGTCCTTCAAATGCTACTGTTTGTATCGGCGGAACGCATGTATTTACATCATCACCCGCAAATACAAACGGATATCAGTGGCAGGTATATAACACACTCCAGGGCCGCTGGGACGATATTGTAACTGGACCTTACACAGGGGTAAACACTGCGAATCTGACAATAACAAATGCAACAAGTCTGCTCAACAACAGTAGATACAGGGTTGTAGCAAAGAATGACGAATGTTACGGAGTTGCATCTGACGACGCTGTACTTACGGTAATAGCAAATAATGTATCCTTCACACAGCAGCCCTCAACTGTAAGCGGCGTATGCGAAGGTTATACATTCTCATTCTCCGGAGCGGCAAGCAATGCAGATCAGTATCAGTGGCAGTACTCAACTGACGGTTCCAACTGGAACGATATAGCCGGCGCCACTAACAGCACATATTCAGCTACCGCTCTTGCATCCATGAACAACTGGTATGTAAGGCTCGGAGCGAAGAACAATGTGTGTGATGTGTGGGCTTATTCAAACACAGTAAGACTGTACTTGAATGTAAATCCGACATTCTCAGGACCTTCTGACGCAGTAGTCTGCGACGGCTCACAGCATACATTTGCTTCAACAGTAACAAATGCAACAGAATATCAGTGGCAGGTAAATACCGGAAGCGGCTGGACAGATATAGTAGGAGCAGGCACACCTCAGCTGGTAATTACAGCAAATACCGGTGAGGATTGGAGCTACAGATTGCAGGCGAGAAATACTTCAAACTGCGATTGGGTATCTTCACCTGTTGCCGACCTTACAGTTGTATCCGCTCCTGTATTCGGTGCAAATGCTCATCCTCAGTCTGCAATAGTTTGCGAAACTGACGGATTCACATTTACATCAACACCTGC
This sequence comes from uncultured Hyphomicrobiales bacterium, assembly GCA_964577665.1. Lineage (GTDB taxonomy): Bacteria > Bacteroidota > Ignavibacteria > Kapaibacteriales > UBA2268 > CAYVTD01. The sequence continues at coordinate 26,735 of CAZOBD010000001.1, read as the reverse complement.
AAATGCTGATACTTATCAGTGGCAGATATTCAGCGGTACTTGGACTGACCTGAATAACAGCGGAGTTTACAGCGGTGTAACAACTAACTCACTGGTAATCTCCGATGTGGACGGACTCAACGGAAATCAGTACAGACTCGGTGCTCAGAACAGCGCCTGCAGCTCTGACTGGACATATTCCGATGCTGCACAGCTTACTGTACAGCAGACTCCGACAGTTACAGGTGCAAGTATAGTTGATGCCTGCTACGGAAACGCAGTAACACTGACAAGTACACATACAAATGCTACAATGTTCGGTTGGGAAGTCTCAACTGACGGCGGAAGCACCTGGACTACAATAGGCGCTTCATCCGATAACTACACTGTAAGCAGCCCTGTGGACGGATACAGATACAGGATCACCGCATCCAATCAGTACTGCTCACAGACAGCACAGCACGTATTCGAACTGAACGTTACTCAGCAGCCTGTATTTACACAGGATATCAGTCCTGCACCTACTCCGGTAATTTGCCCGGGTTCAAACGGTGACTTTACTATAGGGTTGCAAACAGGAACATATACAGAGTTCAGATGGAGACACAGTACAGACGGCGGAAGCAACTGGACAACAGTACAAACCGGAGGTACAACATATTCAATAACCAATGCACAGCCCAGCCAGAGCGGATATTACAAAGTTGAAGCAAGAAACGGCTCGAGCTGTCCTTGGGTATCATCTTCAGTTTCTAATCTGACAGTACCTGAGACACCGTCTGTTTCAATAGCACCTGCTAACAGCGTACTTTGCCTGAATGGTAATATGACAATAACTGCATCAGTATCGCCAAGCGCTACAGAATATCAGTGGCAGATTAATAACGGTACATGGCAGAATCTTAACAATTCATCACCTTACAGCGGTGTTGATACACAGACACTTACAATAACAAATATGCAGACAACCGGTAACTACGAATACAGAGTAAGGGTAAGAAACAGCAGTTGTGCATGGGTAGAATCAAACTCTGCTAATGTAACTGTACCAAGCCAGCCTACATTCTCTTCGCATCCCGCAGATGCAACGGTTATGTCAGGCGGACATACATTTACCGCAGATGCAAGTAACTACACTGCACTTAACTGGCAGGTTTACAATCCTTACGATGCAACACCGAGCTGGTCAAATCTTTCTAATGGCAGCAACTACAGCGGTGTAACCACTGAAAGTCTCGCCATCAACAATGTTGGTGGACTTAACGGCAGATTATTCAGACTGGTTGCACAGAACAACGGCTGTCCGGCAAACGGTTTGGCATCTAACTCGGCTACTCTGACCGTACCATCATCCGGTCCTGCTTCCAAGCTTGTATTTACGGCAGCAATACCTACGCAGGTACACAGCCAGACATTTACAGTTACAGTACAGGTACAGGATAACAGCGGTAACCCGGTAAATGTATCTGCTAATACATCAGTTACCGTAACTAAACTCTCCGGCGGCGGAAGCGGTTATGTAAACGGAAACTATGTAACCGGTACGATACTTTCCGGAAATAACCAGCAGACAATAACTCTGTCATACATGGCTTCAAACGGCGAATCTAATGTACGTCTGACTGCTATGGCAAACAGCCTCAGTTCGGCAACAAGTACGGCATTCAAGGTTGTTGGTCCTGCCCCGACGGTTCAGGCAAGCAACATCCAGTTCATCTCAGTCAGCCAGTCATGGATATGGTTCAACTGGGATAACGGTAATGGTTCAGGAAGATTAGTTCTTGCTAAGCAGACAAATACCAACTCAATTAGTCAGGTACCTGAGAACGGTGTTGACTACTCTGCAAACTCGAACTTCAATCTTGGACAGGAAGTACCGACTTCTGGAACCGGTGTAAGAGCCGTTTACAACGGTACAGCCGACTATGTTGTTGTCAGCGGACTTACAAAAAATACAAGATATGCATTCAAGGTACTTGAATACAACGGAAACGCTACATATAGAAGCTATAATACAAGCAATGCAACAGACAACCCGAATAGTCAGAAGACTGCCAAGAGAGACCGCATCGAAGAAGGTCCGGTCGCCGGTAGAAATGACTATAACGATAACACAATTCTCGAAATGAGCAACATAATGCCGAACCCGGCTACCGATAAGATCAGCTTCCACATGAGCCTAATGGAATCCAGAAATGTAAGCATAGCTGTTTACAGTGCTGACGGAAGACTGCTCATCGATAAGATGAACAATAAGCCAATGAGCGCAGGTACACACTTTATTGAAATACCGTTCAATAAGTATCTTGCACCGGGCTCATATACGGTAATGGTCAGTGTCGGTGACGAGTTCATTATCGATCACTTTGTTATTGCAAAATAACATAGTGAGATAAAGTAATAAAAGCGGCGGGCATAATGTCCGCCGCTTTTTTTTTGAGTATATGTGGTTTGAAAAAGAATTATTTATTAAATTTGCGAATGTTTACAATTGCGGAAACTATATGCCAAAAAGAAAGAAAAACATAAAAACAAGAAAAAGCTATTCAAAAGAGAAAACTCTATCCGGTAAACAAGGAAAGAGTGTCTCCGGTAATCATAAAAATAAAATTAAAGAGGATGTTTTGACACCGCTTATATCAAAGCCATATATACTGATAGTTGTATTTACGGCTCTGATATACGGACAGGCACTATTCTTTGATTTTGTAAATTTTGACGACAATAAAATTAAAAATGAAGTTGTAAGCACAATAGGCGGCATTGAAAATATACACAAGGTCTTTTTCCAGGCATACGGAAGCTTTTATAGGCCATTGCAGACTGCCCTTTTTGTTTTTGAAAAAGAAGTTGGAGGAGATGAACCCTTAATATATCACCTTACAAACATTATCCTGCACATGATAACGTGCATTGCAATATATCTTTTCTTTAAAAAAATCAAATTCAATAATTTTACCGCGGGCACGGCAGCTCTTATTTATTCTGTACATCCGATGTTTTCGCATTCTGTTGTATGGATACCCTCACGCGGTGATATCCTGCTTACGCTTTTTACGGCAATGACATTTATTTGGGTCATTAATTTCAATGAAAAGAAAGACACTAAGAATCTCGTACTCTCGTGGCTTGGATATTTTTTGGCGCTGATGTCAAAAGAAACAGGCGTTATGATTCCCATTGTGATACTTGCATATTATCTGCTTATTATTAAGAAGAATATTTTTTCAGGGAAAAATATGATACTTGCAGGCGGATGGATAGTAGTCAGTATAATTTGGTTTCTGATGAGAAATTCATCGTTTACAGAAGATATGCAGTACAAAGCGGTAAATTTAGAAAATTTCTTTATTAATCTTCAGATGATTCCCGAAATGCTGAGTAAATTCATTTATCCTATTAATATTGCTGTTATGCCCACATTTACATCGGAAAAATTGATAATTGGAATAATCGGAATTATTGCGGCAGCAATCGGGTATTACTTCAGTAAAAATAAAAGAAAAACTTATACGGTATTTGGCATATTATGGTTCTTATTATTTTTACTGCCGGTACTGTTTTTCAGACTCCCAAATGCCGAACACTATTATGATTATCTGGACCATCGTATATATCTTCCTATGGCAGGGATTTTCATCTTCCTTTTTGAGATAATACCTCAAAAATGGATGAAAGCACCCAAAAAATCGGTTATCATTTCCATATTTGCTCTCCTTTTTCTGTGGGGTGCTGTAAACTTTAACCAATCTCAGCAATACAAAAATCCAATCTCCTTCTGGAAAGGTGGTCTCGAAAAAAATCCCGGCAGAGCGATGTATCATTATGGTATGGGATTAGCTTATAAGCTCAGATACGGAGAAATGGAAGACAGCGTATCAAACTATCCGGCAGATATAGCGCCTGATAGAAGACAAACCATTCAGCTGGATATGAAAGATTACAGCAGGATTGCCATCGAACGTTTTGAAACTGCATTGAAGCTTGATCCTACAACACGGGAAGTATCGCTTGAACTTGGAGAGCTGTACTTTAAAAATCAAAATTATGAAAAAGCAGTCAAGCACTTTGAGCGTGCTAAAAAAGAGAATCCCGCCTCAAGCCTGACAGATGTCAATCTGGCTGTTGCTTATGCTTCTTTGGGACAGATAGATAAAGGTATTACAATGCTCGAGAAAGTAACAGCCGAAAATCCCATGGATAAGGATGCCCTTTTCAATCTTTATATTTCATATAAACTAAAAAATAATTTTGAAAAAGCATTTGTAACAGCCAAAAAAATGGAGAAAGCCGGCGAACCGGTTGATTGGTCAGATTATTATGCTTCCTACAGCCATTATTTACTTAATACAGGTAATATAAGAAAAGCCCTTGAAAACAGTAAAAAAGCATTGGAGTACAACTCGTCAAATGCTCTTGCTAATATGGTATTAGGTGCATCAATGCTTAATTCCGGTCAGGAAGGAGAAGGTGTAACACTATTAAAGAAATCTTTAAATCTCTATCCTAATAACGTAGAAGCAATGAATATTCTTTGGAATTACTACAACAGAAAAGGAAATTTTGAAGAAGCATCAAAAATAGCGGAAAGAATGAGAGCAGCAGGAGTAACACCAAAATAATATAAAATGAAAATTTTAAAATTTGATTGCAAAATGAACAATTTTGATATGATAAGCATACTAAGGTCTATTACTCATTTGCAAGTACGGAATGTCAAAATCATAATTATTTAAAAAAAATAAACAGATGAAACAACCATGATAAGGGAAAACACCAAAGGGAATGATTATTTGAGGGTTAATGCAAAACAGAGTTTTGAAAGAAAAGCACATTCCCAAATCGGAGTTTGGGAATGAGTTACATAAATAATGTCATTCCGGCTGGAGCGAAGCGGAATGCCGGAATCTCAAGTTAGTGGGAACCCACCCCTTAATCCTCTCTTGGGGAGGGGATGCACAATATGGAAGAAAAAGATGTCCAACATCTGCCAGATGTTGGACATCTGTGAGCGGAAAGTAAAAAAATAAACAGATGAAACATCTATGATTTTGGAAAACACCAAAGGGGATGATTATTTTAGCAAGATGTCCGACACCTTCAAGGTGTCTGACATCTGAAAACCAAAAATTTTTATACGTGAGATTCCGCAACAAGTGCGGAATGACAAGAATTTTAAGAATAGAGGATCAAAAATAAACAGATGAAACAACCATCAAAAAAAAATAGCACAGGATCAGAAAAGAAAAAGCAGGTAAAACCGGCTAAAAAACCGATTAGTGAAAAAGCCGGGAAATACGGTGTTTTGATAGTTGCTCTATTTGCTTTTATTATTCATTTTCAGACTGTTTTTTTTGGATATACCAACTGTGATGATGATCTTATCATAAGCAAACATGAATATCTGTCAGATTTTTCAAATATCGGGAATACCTTTTCAGAACCTTACTTCGGAGGTTATTATTACAGGCCATTGGTAATTGCTTCTTTTATTGTTGATGCAAATATAGGAGGGAATGAAGCGTGGGTATATCATCTTTTCAATGTATTTTACCATGTTATATCGTGTGTTGGCGTATTCTTACTTTTTAGAAGGCTAAAATACTCTTCTTTTATATCAATGGCAGCAGGTCTGATATATGCAGCACATCCCATTTTCACAAACTCGGTTTCATGGATTTTAGGCAGAAATGACTTGCTGGTCGGAATGTTTGGTATATATTCATTCATTTTCATGACATTGTATCTTGATAAGAAAAAACCGCTCTTTCTTATTCTGCATGGGGTATTACTGCTTTGCTCTGCGCTTTCAAAAGAAGCAGGTTTAATCCTTCCCGGCGCCGCTTTTATTTATCTGTGGCTTGTGCGCAAAGAAAAACTGCTTTCATCCCGAAATATATATACTGCAGCAGTTTGGGCGGCTGTATTGCTAATCTGGTTTTTTATGAAAAGCAGCGCAGTAGAATCTGCTGCTTCGGAAGGCGACTTTGCTTATGTTAATTTTTTGAAAAATATCAGGCAGGTTCCTGAAATAATTGCACGTTTTATAATACCTTATAATAATTTTGTGTTGCCTACGTATCAGACATCTTCATTGATAATTGGAATTGTGCTGTTAGCGGCAGGCGCCGCCGCTGTATATTTTAAAAAGGATAAAAGGATAAATTATATTTCATTTGGTGCGTTATGGTTCTTCCTATTTATCTTTCCGGGTTTGTTTATCAGCATTAAAGGGAAACCAGATTACTTTGATTATCTGGATACCCGCATGTATCTTCCGATGATTGGAATGTTGATTCTTATACTTGAGTTGATACCTTCAAAATTTAAGAGTTTTGGCAAGCCGTCTTATTTTGCACCTTACGCACTGATTATTGCCGTTTTATCTGTAATAACAATAATACACAGTAAAAATTATGACAATCGTTACGATTTTTGGTCTTGTGCCGTAGAAGATGATCCCGGCAGAGCCCGTTTCAGAAATCAGCTTGGTGTTTATTATATGAACAAGGGAGAGAATGACAAAGCTGCCGAAGAATTTTTAAAAGCGATTGAGCTGAATCCTAATGAAGTATCTTATTACAGCAAATTGGGCTTGAACTGGTACAAGCAAAAAAGATTTGATAAGGCATTAAAAATATACAGAAAAGGAAGGACTGTTGACAGATATAATTCGGAACTTAACACTAACTTGTCTGCACTTTACAATGATATGCAGTTGTATGACAGTTCTATTGCGGTACTTAGGGATGCACTGAGAAGTAACAAAAATATGATGTCTGTCCTTACAAATTTTGTTAACGCTTTTACTGCAAAAGAGAAATATGACAGCGCTTTCAAATATGCAAATATTCAGATGCAAATGGGAAATCCGGCAGGATTGGCGGATGTTTATATGCAGTGGGGCATTAATCTTTATAAAAAAGGGGACTATACGGCAGCACAGAAAAAAATGGAAAAAGCCGTAGAAATCAGAGAAAATTATTCTACATTAAACAGCCTTGCAGCAATACAAATGATAAACGGAATGCACAGTCAGGCTGAAAAAAATTTGCTGAAAGCATACAGAATGAATCCGGCAAGCTCTGAAGTTATGAGCAATCTGCTGAGACTGTACGTTTATCATCTAAAAGACCGGACAAAAGCGCAGCAGTTCGTAACGGAAATGAAGAAGAAAGGCGTGGAAATTCCACCCGAAGTACTACGGCAGATGAATATTGACTCTTAGCAATAATTTTGTTTATCATATAGAAAAAAAATTATGACGGAGCACATCAGCAAAAACATCAGGCTTTTGTATAATATTATTGCAGTGCTTATTATTGCATTTGCCGTATGTATAGTTTTCAGAGGATTTTTCTCGGGAGAGATTATTGCTCACAGCGACGGCGGCAATAATGATCTCACTTATTTCAATATTCCCACTATGTACCATTATGCCGAAGCATTAAAGCAGGGTACTATATTGCAGTGGAACCCCTATATTTACGGAGGATTTCCAATTTTTGCGGAAGGTCAGGGCAGCTTTCTTTACCCGGTCAATGTATTGATTCATTCAATATTTGATTTTCTAACGGCGCTGAATCTTTTTTTTATACTTCATTCCGTTATTATGGGCGCCGGTGTGTATTTTTTCACAAAAAAACTGACCGGTTCCGGATGGGCATCTCTTGCGGCAGGAATAGCCGCAGCGCTATGCGGTTCGATGATAATCGGCCACAACAGACATCTTAACATATATGCTGCAAGCTCAATGCTTCCATGGCTGCTATTGACGGCGGAAATCTTCATTCAAAACAGAAGGATTTATAGTTCTTTGTTTTTCGGGAGCCTTATGGGAATCCTGCTTCTTATAGGACATCCTCAATATGCCTTTATATGTGCCTTTACGGCTGTGTTATACTTTTTTCTGAGACTTGTATTTCCAAAAACTCCTCTGGCTGAAAAAAAAGTAAGACCAAACCGGAAACAAGTGCTTTTATTTATTATAATAAGCATAGCTGCCGCTGCAATAATTGGAATTGCGCAAGCAGGTGCTACCTTTGAGATTTATTCTTTTACGGAGAGGAGTAAGGATCTCGGTGAGGATTTTACATCAATGGGATCACTTCCGTTTGAGGGAATTTTTACCTTTATTTATCCATATTGGGCAGGCAATATCGGCAATAATACTTTTACACTTGAAAAGCCTTATTACTTCTGGGAGTTCTTTCATTACTCCGGAGTAAGTATATTACTTCTTGCAATCTATGGAAGTATATGGGGCTGGAAAAAATCAGGCGCAGTAAAATCGCTTGTAATCATTGCCGTAGTTTCTTATCTGCTGGCTTTAGGCGGTAATTTTTTCCTGATAAAAATATTTTCTATTTTGCCTGTGGTCAGTTCATTTCGATTCCCTGCCAGGTGGCTTTTAGGTACTGAAATTGCACTGACTGCTCTCAGCGGGTACGGACTTTTGGCATTGGGGAGCATTATCCTGAATTTGAATAAGGAAAAAAGAAAAAAAGCCGGTTTCCTTTTTTCGCCCCCCCTAAGTGTAAATATGAGGCTCTTAATCAGCCTTGCGGCGGCTTTGATCGTATTCCTTGATATTTATCTGACAGTCGGAAAAAAAGTAACAACCGCAGACAGTGATATATTTCTTGCAAAACCCGGTTCCGCTGATGCAATAAAGCGGGACAGCACATTTGGCAGGTTTGCTCATTACATGGATACGGAATATCATGCCACCATATTTCAGCAATACAACGGATGGGAACATGACAATAAGGTTTACAAAGAAGTAACTACCCTTTTGCCGCTTAATCTTGCAAGCATCTGGAATATTCCGGTAATAAACGGTTATATGGGTCTTGTACCCGACTATATTTATGAAATTTGGGGTAATCCGAATAATCCGGGAATTTTCAGGATGACTTACGACAGAACTTCATCAGATATACAACTCTCCGATAAAACACACCATCTACTGAAATTATGGGGGGTAAAATATGCCTCCAGCCCGATGTTTCTCGATCCGCCCTATTACATGATATGGGACAGCGCTTATGCAAAAGTATTTAAAATTGATGATGTCTTTCCGAGAGCATGGACAGCAGACAGGGTGCATACATATCCTGAAGCTGACGCGGCAGATTTTGCAAGACTGCTGTTTAATCCTGAGATTGATTATACCCGCAGCGTAACGGCTTCGGAGAAGATTACTCTTCCTGCCGGAGCATCTCCGGGCAGAGTAAAAGTTTTGGAAGAAGATTATCACTACATAAAACTGAAAGCAGAAACCGCAGGATTGGCAGTGCTTTCTGATACATGGTTCCCACGCTGGAAGGCTTATGTAAACGGAAAGAAAGCCAAAGTTTACAAAGTAAACGGTATGATGCGGGGGGTCATATCTCCTGCTCCGGGTTCAGTAATTGAAATGAAATATTCTTCCGGCGGACTGCCTTTTTTTATGGCGGCAGCGTATTTAGTGATGGCGGGGTCGGTCGTTTTCTTTTTCTGGGAAAGAAAAAAGAAAGAAACATTTTTTGACAAAGAAGCAATGCTTACAACTAAGAGTACAAAAAAAGTTAATGCATCTTCTAAAAATAAAAGCAAAAAGGCAAACAGAAAAAAAATCAAGAAATGATATAGCGCTATGCCCAAGAAAAGAAATAAAAAGCATGCAGATACTAAACCGGAGAATAAAAATGCGGTTCGGGAAAAGGATGCTTTATCTGCTTCGGATGAAATCGGAGAGGGTAAGAACTTAGTCTTGTATTTTCTTGAGAATTATGGGTTTGCAGTGCCGGTTCTGATTGCACTGCTTGTGTATTTTAAGACTTTTACCTACGGCTTTGTCAATCTTGACGATAATGTTTTGATAGTGCATTATTTTGACAGAATTTCGTCTCTTTCGAGAATTTCGGCAGAGTTTTTTGAAGTTTACATGGTAGGATGCTTTTACAGACCTTTGGTAACCGCCTCTTTTATTCTGGACGCTCAGATTAGCGGGGTGGACCCGTCGGGATACCATGTAACAAATTTTCTGCTGCATGCGGCTGCCGTAACTTTAGTGTTTTATCTCTTTAAGGCATTGAAATTTCCGGCGTTTACTGCTTTTGCAGCGTCTTTGATTTATGCCGTTCATCCGGTTTTTGTAAATGCGGTAGCCTGGCTTGTAGGAAGAAACGACACTCTTGTTACAGTTTTTGTTCTGATTTCATTCATCTTTTTTATCAAGTATATAAATCAAAAAAAGTATTTCTTTCTCTTCCTGCATCTGCTCTTTTATCTTTTTGCAATGCTGAGCAAAGAGGTATCTCTTTCACTACCGTTTCTGCTTCTGCTTTTTTATTTCCTGACAAGCGATAAGATAAAACTAAGCAGGCAGATTATCCTCGCAGCCGCCGGCTGGGCGGTTTTGATAACGGTTTGGTATCTGATGAGGACGGAAGCTTTTGAAGATGCTTGGTGCAAAATATCGGTAAAACCGGAGTATTTTATCACGAACATTGCAACAATCCCGGAATTCATTTCAAAATTCTTTCTCCCTGTCAATCTTTCGGTTCTCCCCGTTTTCAAGCCGTTTCACACTATTGCGGGTATTGTCTTGGCGGGAGGGATGGCTGCTGCTTACTTTTTTATAAAAAACAAGCGGAATAACCTAATTATTCTTGGGGCAGTATGGTTCCTGCTTTTTACCGTACCCGGTATGTTTTCCAGAATTTTAATAGCGGATCACTGGAACGAATACCTCGAATGCAGGACATACCTTCCGCTTGCCGGATTAATGATTGCATCTGCCGGCTTTTTTCCTGCTAAACTTATGAGTTTTAAAAATAAAAGTGCCGTAATTTTGCTCATTGTAATTACACTGCTCTTTGCGGTTCTCAGCCGGTTTGAAACGAGATATTACAGCGATCCTCAGACCTTTTTCGAAAGCGCCGCCGCTGACAATCCTAACCGCTCGAGGATAAGGTATCATTATGCACTTACGCTTAAAGATGCCGGCGAGCTTGACAAAGCTGAAGAACAGCTTATAAAATCCATAGAGCTTAATCCCGAATGGGGAGAGAGTTACGGCTTTTTGGGAGAAATCTATTTTGGGAAGAAAGAATATAAAAAAGCAATTCCACTTTTAGAAATGTCTCTTGATAAATTTTCTATAAACAAAGAAAGTTATTTTGAAGCATCCTGGAAAAACCTCACTCTCAGCTATCTGAAAACAGAAGACACGGCGAGTGCAAAAAACCTGCTGATAGATATTCTTGCTTCGGCTCCGAAGGAGAAATTCGCACTTGACTTTTTGCAGAGAATTTACTTTAGTGAAAATAAAATAGACAGCGCCCTGCTGTTTGCTAACAGACTGCTTGCTGCCGGAGAATTTAACAGGGTATCTTCTATGGTGTTTAATAAAATTGCAATAAAACATGCAGAAGAAGGCAGATTTGCTGAAGCATTGAAATATTGGGAACCTGCCTACCGCAGCGGTTTAACCCCTGAGTTTACCGGATGGAACTTGTTTAAGTTCTATTTCACAATGAAGCAGGATTATCCGAAAGCGGCTTACATTGCAGATTATTTAACGGGCTTAGGCAAGACAATTCCTTATCAGGATTATTCGTTTCTGAAAGATTTTCCGAGAGATACAGCGCTTTTTAAACCATAAACAGATTAAAGTGTAATTTACTAATCTTTTTAAAAACGATATCATGGCAAAGAAAAAAAAACGTACGACTCCGTCTTCAAAAAGCCAAAAAATAAATGAAGATAAAAAAAGTGTCTCCAAAAAGACAGGTAACGGCGATTTTTGGAGAAAATACGGCGTTTTCACTGCATGTTTTCTTGCTGCCTTGATTTACTTTCCAACCGTTTTTTTTGATCTGACGAATCTGGATGATATTGTAATCAGAACAAATCATGAGGAACTCGCAGATTTTTCTAAAATAGGTGATGTGATTTCGGGAAGTTATTTAGGAACGGGATATTACCGTCCCGCGGTTACGGTGTCGTTAATGATAGATGCTCAGATAGGCGGCAAGGAACCGGCGGTTTACCATCTTTCCAATATGATATTTCATATCTTTTCCGTCTTGGGCATATATCTGATGCTGCAACAGATGAAGGCTGGCACGGGGCGTTCGTTAGCAGGCGCTGTGATATATGCCGTTCATCCCGTTTTTACTAATGCGGTTACATGGATACTCGGCAGAAATGACCTTCTTGCCGGAATGTTTACATTTTTTTCGGTATTTCTTTTTCTGAAATTCATGCACGAGAAAAAAACCGTCTTTCTTATATTTCATATTTTCGGATTAATTTTCGCTCTTTGGTCAAAAGAAATTGCAGTTTTGATACCCCTTATTTGCTTATTTTATTATGTATTTGTTGAAAAAAGGAAAGTTTTGTCAAAGGAAAGTCTTACCATTGGGTTACTTTGGGCAGTTTCCGTGTTTTTATGGTTTTTCCTCAGAAGCAGAGGTACCGAAGGTCCTTCTTCCGATGAATTCGGATTCGATTTGTTTATAAAAAATCTTCCGGTTATTCCTGAAATGGTTTCCAAATTCTTCATCCCTGCCGGAATATCTGTTTTGCCTTCGTACAGTGTTTTCAGGACTGTCAGCGGAATAATATTAATAGCAGCACTAATTCTATCTGTGTTTTTCCTTAAAAAGAGAAACAAATGCATGTTGATTTTTTCTTCAATATGGCTTTTTGCCTTTCTGCTGCCTTCAATGTTTGTACGTCATGCTTCAGCCGATGAGTTTTTCGATTTTCTTGACTGCCGGCTGTATGTTCCTATGGCAGGACTTGTTATTTTTACGCTTTATCTTATTCACGATAGATTTTTCGATTTCAGCCGAAAGCGTATTATGTCGATTTTATCAGGTTTTATAATAATACTTGCAATACTTTCTTATATTCAAAATGCAAAATACAGCGGGCCCTATAAATTTTGGCATACAGCGGCTGAAGAAAATCTTAATAAAGCAATGGTTTGGAATGTGCTTGGAGAAAATTACCGGCTTGAGGGTGATTTTGAAAATGCACTGAAATACTTTTTCGAAGCGGCGAGGATAAATCCCGATAATCCTAAATATCTGAAAAACCTCAGCCATGCTGTATTGAAAATGCCTTCTCCCGAAAAGAAAATCCCCCTTTTTGAAGAAATTGCCAAAGAACATCCGGCAGCTAAATTGGCTCACTATTATCCGGCGCTGATATTTGCCAGGCAGAAGCGTTACCGGGAAGCATTGCCCTTTGCCCTGAGAACTGTGCAGTCAGACTCTTCTTTCAAGGACGGCTGGTCTGCCTTGACGGACATTTACTTTAACCTCGGTATGAAAGGGAAGGCTCTTTCTGCGGCAAAAAGAATTGCTCAAAGAGGAGATTCTTCCGCACTTGAAAAATACTGGCTGCAAACAGCCGGAAGCCATTTTAACAGCGGTGATATGCAGTCTGCGGCTTCTTCTTTAAAAAAAGCCCTTGAGATAAATCCTAAAAATATAACCGCAAGAAATAATCTGGCAGTGGCACTGCTTCGAATGAAAAACTTTACCGAAGCCGAAAAAGTATTATTGCTCAGCGCCGAATTAGCCCCTGACAATCTTGAAGTACAAAAAAATCTTTTCCGGCTTTATCTATTTGAAATGGGAAACATCAGTGAAGCAAGGCGCCGGGCAGAAATAATCAGAAATCTCGGGGGCAGTTTAACTCCCGCAGAAATTGATTATTTGAACAAGTTTCCCAAGTAAAAATCTTTTAGTAAATTTGCAGAAATGAAAAGCAAAAAAAATAGAGATGCGGCAAAGACAAGAAAGCACAGAAGCCCTGTGCAAAAAACCGCAGGTAAATCTATTGCTTCTAAACTGGAAGCTAATGCGGAAAACCGTGTGGAGGAAAAAAAACTAAAGCCGGATTTGCAGATTGACAATATCATAGTAAAAGCGGCTATGCCTTTAATAGTTTTGCTGGCAGCCGCCGTTTACGGTCAAACTCTCGGCTACGGGCTTGTCCACTGCGACGACAACGGTATTTTTGCTCATTTTAATTATTATGCAAATATTAATAACATTAGAAATGCTTTTTTGGAGGGATATTACGGCAGTGAGTATTACCGTCCGATGGTTACATCATCTTTTATCATCGATGCCCAGCTCGGCGGCAGAGAGCATTTTGTAAATCATCTTACAAATTTAATTTTGCATATCGGGACGGCGGCAGGGATATTTTACTTACTGCTGCTGGTGCGCTTTAAGAAGGCTTATGCACTTGCTGCGGCTTTGCTTTTCACCGTTCATCCCGTTTTTACAAATGCGGCTGCATGGCTTAACGGCAGAAACGACCTGCTCGTAGGAATTTTTGCAGTCTGGTCTTTTTATTTCTTTATTCTTTTCCGCAAAAATAAGAACCCGCTCTTTTTTGTTGTAAGCTGTGTGCTTTATCTTTTTGCGGGTTTTTCCAAGGAAGTCGGGCTTGTACTGCCTGCAGCTATTGCTGTATGGATACTGATAGTGGAAAAAGACAGATTTTTCACACTTAGGAATTTGATGGTTTTTGCCGGATATGCAGTTGCAGCATTTCTGTGGATTTATTTGCGCTCGCTTGCAGATATTGGTGTGCCGCAGGAAATGAGCGGTTTGGACCCATTAATTGTTAATCTGCGGCAGATTCCTGAGTTTATATCTAAGTTTTTTGTTCCTTACAATATAGAAGGAATCCCGTCATTTCATACAGGTTCTTTGATTCTGGGTCTGTTGTTTACAGGAATTCTGACTGCAGCGGCTTTTGCCGTGAAAGAAAAAAATACAAAAATGCTGATTTTCGGAGCATTTTGGTTTTTACTCTTTCTTATACCCGGGCTTTTCAAAAGGATGAACAATGCTGCCGAGTTTTTTGATTATCTCGAATGCCGTTCTTACCTGCCGATGATAGGTATGCTTTTTATACTCGGCAGTTTAATACCCAAAAAAATTCAATCGCTGAGGAACAAATATTTTACCGGTGTATCTGCTCTGATTATCATAATTTTCGGAGCTGTTACTTTCTTTGAAGCTAAAGACTACAAATCTCCCGTTGCTTTCTGGGAACAGGCTGTGCGGGACAATCCCGGCAGGGTAGTTAATCTTCGTCAATTGGGGATGGAATATCAGAATATTGACAGGCAGGATGAAGCTGAAAAACTGTTTTTAAGGGCGCTTTCTTTAAATCCAAAATACGAAGTTGATTTTCTTTATGTACATCTCGGGCTTGTGCATATCAGCAGAGAGGACTATGCCAAAGCCGCAGAGATGTTTGAAATGGCAAGGCAGGCAGATCCTTCGTCTAAACTGGCAAGAAAGAATCTTGCCAATGCTCTCATTGAACTCGGCAGATATAAAGAAGCGATAGAACCGCTGCTTGAAATGAGACAGATTGACCCCTCAGATCCGCTTCCACTATCCTTGCTTGCAAAAGCTTACAGCAATACAGGAGATTATAAACAGGCTGCCGAATATGCCTCTATGCTGCCGGCAGAAAAAAGCCGCACTGTTCTCGATCCTATTTACACTCAGTGGTCAACAGGGCTCTTCAAGCAGGGAAAGTTTGAAGAAGCCATTCAAATTTTAAAAATGCAGATTGAAAATGATCCCGGTAATCATCTGGCATACAATAATCTGGGTATTGCTTATGTGCAGATTGGTAAGTATGACGAAGCGGAAGAAAACTGGAAAAAGTGCATAAAATTGAAACCTGATAATATGGAAGCACAGAATAATCTTATCAGACTATACCTGTTTAATAAAAACGACGTAAATGCCGCCGTGAAAAGAGCGCGTGTCATAATGAATGAAGGCGGGAGCATCGACCCTGCTTTGATGCAGGCGCTAAGACAGTATTTATAAATTCAAATTTCTTTCTGGCTATATGAGTAAAAAACTAAGTCATAAAAGGAAAAACAGCACAAAGCAGAGAACCGTAAAGGGCCAAGCTGTAAAAGATATTAAAAGTGCACCAAAATCCTCTCAAAAGGGCAGTTTCTGGAGGTTTTGGGTATATCCTGCGGCTGCCTTGCTGGCGTTTCTTGTTTATGCTCAGACCTTGTCCTACGGGACAGTGAATTTTGACGACAGAACAATAATCGAAGAAGTCTTGGCAGATATTTCCGGCACGGGCGAGATTTTTAAATCATTTTCACATTCTTATGCTAATTTTTACAGACCATTGCAAAATTTCACTTTTGTAATAGACCGTGAATTATCCGGTAACAGCTATATCGGTTATCACTTAACTAATCTCATTTTGCACTGCCTGTCAGTATGTTCGGTGATACTTATGCTGAGGGTATTAGGCAGCGGAGATAAAAAAAGCTTTTTTGCCGGATTGCTCTTTGCAGTGCATCCGCTTTTTGCACATGCGGTCGTATGGATACCTTCCCGGGGAGACCTGCTGCTGTGCCTCTTTGCTATTCTGTCATTTGTTACTTTCTTAAAATATTTTGAGAACAGAGAAATTAAATACTTTATTCTTCACGGTGTTTTTATTTTCTTTGCCGCTTTGAGCAAAGAAACCGCTTTGATAATCCCCGCCGTTTCAATATTTTATCTTATTTTAAAAGACAGGAGCAGGCTCAAATCGCTGAGGATTCTTTATTTTGCTGTTGTATGGGCAGCAGTTGGTATTATCTGGTATCTGCTGCGCTCTTCGGCAGAAACAGGTACGCCCCATGAGCGTTCATTCGGTGTGGAAGCATTCTTAAAAAATCTGCCTGCCGCCGCCGAAATAGCAGGCAAGTTCTTTCTGCCGCTTCACTTGAATGTAATGCCGACTTTTCATACTCTTTCAGTTGTTTCGGGCATTGTTTTTCTTGGCGGGCTTCTTTTTTTCGTTATAAAAAGCAGGGGAAATATGATGACGGGACTGTTCGGTTTAGGGTGGTATTTCCTGTTTTTGCTGCCCACTCTTGTTTTTCGTCTCCAGCAGGCGGGTGATTTCTTTGATTACCTCGAGCATCGTGCTTACCTGCCTTCAGCGGGGATTTTAATTGCTCTTTCCGCCATTATACCTGAAAAAGTTTTTGAAAGAAGCAAAAAAACTGCTTACGGCATTGCTTTGGCTGCCGCTGTCGTGCTGTCGTTAATTACGGTTTTAAGAAGTACTGATTATTCTTCTCCTATGAATTACTGGAAAGCGGCAATTGAAGGAAATCCCGGCAGGGCATTTTTTTACACTAATCTGGCGAAAATATATCTTCAGAAAAATATGCCCGAGGAAGCAGAAGCAACCTATAAAAAAAGTATAGAGCTTGCACCTAAGTATTCAATGCCATACGACGGCCTTGCAGGTATTTACTTCAGCCGCCGTGAGTTTGAAAAAGCAATGAACCTTATGGAAACTGCCATTTCAAAGGGAAATGCTACCGTGGAAATTTACAATAATTTCGGAGGCTTGGCAAATACAATGGGGGAATACCGAAAGACCATTGAAGTTACTAAGGAATCGCTTTCAAAATTCGGAAATAATCCACTTGCCCTCAGCAATATCGCAAAGGCGTATTCCAATACCGGCAGGCTCGACAGCGCTTTTTACTATGCTGGAAAGATTTCAGACCGCAGGATGGGGAAAGAACTCGAAACCAGCCTTTACTTGGGTGCGGCAGGCAATGCCTTTGAAAAAGGGCTGTTTCAAAGATGTATTGAGTTTGCAGCTAAAGCCGCAGACATAAACCCGAGACATTCCTATCCCTATGTTTTAATGGGAAGTGCAAACGCCTCAATGAATAATTTTAATGAAGCAGTTCGTTTCTGGAAAAAAGCGCTCGATATAGAACCGGGGCTTGAAAACATTAGAAAACAACTTTATACATATTATATGAATGTTGAGAAAAACCCGCAGGAAGCGGCTAAATACAGAAAATAAATAAAATCAGTCATAAAATATGAGCAAAAAAAGAAGCAAAACGAAGGCTGCGGCTGTTTTCGAACAGCAGAAAACCAGAAAAAAGCAGACTGCCGCAAAAAAAACGGCGGATAAAGAAAATCAATCCAAAAGTTTGCAGAGCATTTTGACTGCATACCCTTACCTGTGGATCATCCTGATAGGCGGACTGCTGTATTTTCAGGTAACGGGATTTGATTATGTGGGACTCGATGACCAACCCATAATAACAAAGAATTTTGAAACAGTAGGAGACCTTTCAAAATGGAGCGAAGCTTTCGAAAGAGATGCTTTTCTCAGAGATAAGGGCAGTTTTTACAGACCCATGCAGACTGTTTCTTTTATGATTGACGCACAGATAGGTGGAAAGGAACCCTATATCTATCATATTGTAAACCTTATTATTCATCTGCTTACGGCATGTGCCGTTTACCGTTTGCTGACAGATATGAAGTATCCTAAAAATGCTTCCCTTGCTGTTTCACTGCTTTTTACTGTTCATCCGCTGCTGACCCATGCGGTTGCATGGATACCTGCCCGAAATGACCTTCTTATTACTTTGTTTTGTATTTTGTCTCTGCTGTTTTTTATCAGATACACTCGCACCGGTTCCCTTCCCGATATGATTCTGCATTTACTGACAATTACTCTTGCCTTTTTTACCAAGGAAACAGCGCTTGTGTTTCCTGCGGTATGTCTTCTGTATTCGGCGCTGATTCAGAAGAATAAAATACTTGATAAAAAGCATATCATTCTTACGGTAATCTGGGTGATTCTTATTATTATTTATTTTTCACTTCGCATAAATGCCATAGGTTTCGACTGGGGAAAGAACGATTTCGGTGTGTTGGTTCTTTTAAAAAACATTCAGATAATACCTGAGATACTTACCAAACTTGTTGTTCCTTATCATCTGCCCGTGCTTGCAACTTTCAGCACAGCAAAAACAATAATCGGAACGGTTATACTTGCCGGCATTATTGCACTTGCAGTAAGGTCGAAAACTGCAAGACCCGTTTTCCTGATATTCGGAGCCGCCTGGTTTTTAATGATGATACTGCCCGGTACTCTTTACAGGCACTCTTATGCCGATTATTTTTACGATTATCTGGATCACAGGGCATATCTTCCGATGATTGGTCTTTTGCTGTTAATTGCCGAGCTTTTGCCGAAAAAATTCTTTAATTTCAACAAGGCAGCCACAGCCGCTGTTATAGGCGCTGCACTGCTTGTTTACGGCGGGCTGGCATACAATCATTCGGGTAATTACAAGGACAGGATTTCTTTCAGAGGGAAAGCCGCAAGGGACGATCCTGACAAAGCCGGTTTCAGGCTTGCTTATGGTAAAGCACTGAAGGAGGAAGGAAAAATAGACGAAGCAGAGCAGGAGTTTTTAGAAGGTATAAGACAAATGCCTCAGGAACAGGACTTTTATTTCCAGCTCGGCGAAATATATTTTAAAAAAGGTCAATATGACAAGACAATTAAGTTCCTGGAAAAAGGTATTGAAATAGATCCCACAAATTCCGAGAGCTACAACAATCTCGGCGGTACGTATCTTTCAATGGGGAAAAGGCAGGAGGCTCTGCGTGTATGGGAAAAAGCTTTCGAACTTGATTCCACGAACCTCGGAGCGGCAAACGAGCTGGTAAAGCTTTACGCAAGAATGGGTATGATGGAAAAAGCCCTAAAAACCGCAGATGCCATTAAAGCTCAAGGTGAAACCCCCGCAGGTCTTTTCGATCTGTATGTTGCACGGGGGTATGAGCAGTACAAAAAAGGAAATCTGTCAGAGGCGATAGAGCTTACATTGAAAGCAGTTGAGATAAACCAGACTTCAGAAATAGCATTTAATAATCTCGGTGTATATCATGCTGCTGCCGGAAAATACAAAGAAGCCGCCAAATACTGGCAGAAGGCTTATTCTCTCAACAAGGCAAACATGGAATATGCCCGGAATATTTACGGTGTTTATTTTAATTATCTTAAGGACCTGCCCGAAGCAGCACGCTGGGCGGATGTTTTATTAAAAAACGGTGCAAAAATAGCGCCCGCTGAGCTTAAGAAACTAAAACCTTACATGCGGTAATAAATTTGATTTTTCCGTCAGGTTTTAATAAATTAACTGTTTGATTAAAGTAAAATAGAGAAAATGATAAATGTCAGCCAAAAATGTTAAAAAAGACTCCCGCGGCAGGCAAAACCGCGGAGACACCAAAAGTAAAAGGCAGACAAAAAGAACTGCCTTAAAAACCAAATATCGAGTTGACCGTAAGAAAACAATGCTTTACAGCGGCATTATTCTTATAGTCGGTTTTTTGCTGTATGCAAGGGCAATCGGGTTTGATTATGTTTACAATGACGATAATCTTTTCATACTTGACGAACCTTATAAGAGCCTGAATGCAGATATTGGCAACATTCCCAAAACATTTACTCAGGGGCTTACAAGCGGAGGTCAGTATTACAGGCCTTTGCTGAGCATATCATGGATTATTGACGCCCAGTTTGCTGCCGATAATGCCACTGATCCTTCATTTTATCATTTTTCTAATATAATGTTTCATGTAATCGGCTCTCTGCTGATGTTCATAGCGCTGATAAAACTTCGCTACGATTATATACTTTCTCTGCTGTTTGGGCTTCTGTTTGTGGTGCATCCCATTCTGACACCCTCTGCCTGCTGGATATCAGGCAGAAACGACTCAATCCTGGCAATTTTCGTCCTGCTGGCATTCATATCGCTGATAAATTACAAGGACTCTGCTTCATCTTACAAATGGATATGGTATTTGCTGAATCTGCTGTTTTTTGCCGCATCGATTTTCACTAAGGAAGTAGGGGTGTTCTTTGTTTTAGTGGCGGCTGCTTACCTGTATTTCCGAAATAAGAAGAAGTTTTTTGAAAGTGAAAATATTGCTCTTGCCGCAGGATGGATAATTATTGCTTTTATTTGGTACTTTATGCGGCATGAAGCGCTGAAAAATAATCCCAGCCCTGAAACAATCGGATTTGAGGCTTTTATAGAAAATTATCCTACGTTTTTTGCTATGCTCGGCAAGATGATACTGCCAATAAAAATGGCGCCTCTTTCCAGTTACGAATGGATGTCCGTTACTGCCGGTGTACTGTTTGCTTTAGGTACGGGCGCGCTTTTCTATTTTTCCAAAACTCTGGACAGGAAAAAAGCGTTACTTGGTATTACCATTTACGTAGGATTTATTGTTCTCCCGCTTTTCGTGAGGCTTCCCGGCGCGAAAGATTATTTCGATTATGTGGAGCACCGCGCTTTTCTGCCAATGTTCGGCATATTTATCTTAATTATAGAAGCAGTTAAATCATTCAAAGTGGATTTTAAAAGCAAAGCCTTCATAGGTATTATGGCGGCAATAATATTGATTTTCGGCATTAGAACCGTTGTATATCAAAACGCTTTCCAAAACAGGTTTAATTACTGGCGCAACATCCGCGATGTTTATCCTCACAAGGGGCGCGCCTATTTTGATCTGGCGAAAGCCTATATGGAAATTGATTCTTTGAAAAAAGCCGAAGAGCTGTATTTCACCGGAGTCCGCATCAGCCCTTCATATAAAGGATTTTACATAGACTTGTCATATCTTTACAGCAAAACTCAGCAGTATAAAAAATCTGCAAAGATGGCAAGAAAGGCTCTTGAATTAGATCCTAACGACGGCAATGCAAATTTGAATATGGGTCAGGCTCTCGCCGCTATGAATAAATACGGCGAAGCAATTCCATATTATCAAAAAGCTCTGCCGAAAAATGCAAATAAACCTGAGATGTATATTTCCCTTGGCTTGGCATATTTCCACACGGGACAGCTCGACAAGGCAATCAGCGAATATCATCGCGCCGTGCAGGTAAAGCCAAATTATGCTCTGGGTTACTCTAATCTTGCCTCGGCATATTATCAGAAAAAAGAATATGAAAAAGCAAGGGATATGTGGATGCGGTCTATTCAGATTGATCCAAAACTTGATGCAAGTTATAACAACCTCGTGATTTATTATATGCAGGTGGAAAACAATCCTGAAAAAGCACGGCAGATTGTGCAAACTGCAAAACAAAACGGGGTAAGAATTTCAAAAGGAGTAATAAATATGATTAGATAAAAAGCACAGATGAAACAGCCATGATTTTGGGAAATCACATAAGGGGATGAATATTTTCGAGTTAATGCAAAACAGAGTTTTGAATGAAAAGTGCATTCCCAAATCGGAGTTTGGGAATGAGATGTAAAAACCGGAAGAGACCCCACCCCGGCCCTCCCCAAGGGGATGGAGCAATATCGTTGAATTTCCTCCCTTTGGGGAGGGTTAGGGTGGGGCTTGATTATTCGTAGATGGACTCCACTTTAAAAGTGGAGTCCATCTGAAACCCCATCCCTTATTTAGTAAAAATTAAACAGATGAAATAAATAAATTTAACAGCAAATGGCAAGACGCAAACAACATAAATATTCAAAGAAACCGGTCAGAAAACAGGAATCTGTCAATAATGCCCAATCCGCAGATGTTTCTTTTGAAAACATGGGTGAAATCAAAAAAGAAGATCGCGGCGAAAAAAAATCTCGTGATCTTAAATGGGTATATGCGGGTATCATTGCAGCCGTGTGTATTCTCCTGTATGTAAGGGCAGCGGGTTTCGATTATACTTATGCCGATGACGACTGGCTGATAAAAGACAATCTGACATACAACAGCGATTTGTCTAATATTGCACAAAGCTTTACCCGGATTCTCGGTTCGTCTTATTACAGGCCGGTTCTGGTGATTACTTTTATACTCGAAGCTCAGATAGCCGGAGACAATATCCTTTTTTATCATATTACCAATCTTCTTTTGCACTTAGGCGGTTCGCTTCTTGTCTTTTTTGTTTTGAGAAAGATGAGATATAAAAATCTTATGTCTCTGTTCTTCGGTCTATTCTTTGCCGTTCATCCAATTCTCACTCCGGCGGCGGTATGGATTTCCGGGAGGAATGACTCTCTGCTGACAGTCTTTTTACTGCTTACATTTTTATACTGGCTGAAATTTTACGAAGAAAAATCCGGCAGACAATGGCTTTTTTTCGGCTTGAATATGCTGTTTTACGCACTTGCACTTTTTTCAAAAGAAGTGGGCATTATCTTTCCGTTGATAGCGCTTGCCTATTATCTGCTGTTTTTTAAAAAAGACTTCTTCAATAAAAAGAACATCGCATTGATAATCGGCTGGGGGGTTATTTCCGTTGTTTGGCTCTTGATGAGGCAGAGTACTCTTTCTCAATTGGAAAGTGAAGACACAATAGGTATGGAAGCTCTTATCAAAAACATACCCACTTTCAGCGCTATTTTCGGCAAGATATTTCTGCCGGTAAAAATGAATGCGCTTTCCAATTTTGAACCATTATCGGTCTATTCCGGTGTGGCTGCTCTCGGACTTCTGATAGCTGCAATTATTATTTCAAGAAAGGCAGATAAAAAACGAATATTGTTCGGGGCGGTTTGGTATCTTCTCTTTCTTCTTCCTTCGCTTATGGTGCGTATAAAATATGTGGATGATTTTTTCGATTACGCCGAGCATCGTGCTTATCTTCCTATGCTGGGGCTGATAATTATTCTGATAGAATTGCTGAAATCTTACAATGTTAATTTCAAAAATAATATTCAAAAGACAGTCGGAGGAGCGGTTCTTCTGATACTGCTGGTAAGGTCTTTCATATATTCCGGCGTTTACAGCGACAGATTTGACTATTGGACGTATTTTGTAAAGATGTACCCCGAAAAATCCCGGGGTTACTATTATCTCGGCAGGTCTTACATTGCTGCCGACGACATTGCATCTGCGGAAAAAGTATTTCAGAAGGGTGTAAGCCTCAACGTGGAAAGCTATAAAATGCTTGTTGACCTTGCCACTGTTTATGTGAAAGAGGAAAACTACGAAAAAGCTGCTGAATATGCCCGCAGAGCGCTTGATATAGAGCCTGACGAACCCACTGCAAACTTTTATTACGGTAAATTCTTAAATGAGTCCGGCAGACACGGCGAAGCTGTACCATATTTCAAAAAAGCCATACGGTATAGAGGAGACGAAGCTATGGCTCACTGGTTTGTCGAGCTGGGTATTGCATATTACGAGCTGAGACAGCCACAAAAAGCTATAGAGCAGTACCGCATAGCCCTTACAAAGACCAAAGACGATTATATGCTCTTTTCCAACATGGGAGCGGCGCTTTTTGAAGCTGGAAAGATAAAAGAAGCAGAGAAATACCTTTTAAAAAGCTATGAACTGAAACCCGATGACCCTGAAACGCATCTGAATCTTGTTTTTCTCTACGTTAATACCAGACAGCTCCAAAAAGCTAAAAAATGGGCGGTTGGGTACAAACAAATGGGCGGACAGCTTCCTCCGGGCATAAAACAGATTCTTAATCTTTAAAATATGAAAAAAGTAAAAGAATAATTAAATAATGGCAAAAAAAAGATATAAAAAAGCGGTCAAATCTGCGGTAAAGCCCGCGAAAGATAAGAATGTGAGGGAAGAGTCAGGGCAAATTGCCGAACAAGTTACCGACACAAAGGGAATCAAAATTGCTCCCGAAGTGTGGTACGGCGCCATTGTATTTGCTGCTGCATTCCTGCTGTTTGCAAGAACTATTCCCTTCGGCATGGTTTATTGTGATGACGATACAATGATTGTGCAGGACTATGAGTTCAATAAAGACCTTTCTAATATCACCACGGCTTTTGAAAAATCATTTTTCGATTCGGAAGACCTTTACTACCGCCCGATACTGAGGCTGACATTTATTATGGATGCCAATATAGGCGGAAAAGACCCTTCCGTTTACCGCTTCACTAATGCTGCAATTCACGCAGTCAGTTCTCTGCTGTTTTTTATATTTCTGCTGAAGCTGAAATACGGCAGAAATACGGCTTTGCTGATTAGTCTGTTTTTTGTAGTGCATCCGCTTATATCGCCGGCGGTTACATGGATATCCGGACGAAACGACACACTGCTGACGATGTTTATGCTGCTCTCCTTCATTACTTACATTATTTATCACGAAGAAAGGAGAAAAAATCAGAGAAGCATATATTTACTGATTCATTTAGTGTCTTTTGTTATAGCACTTTTTACAAAAGAAGCTGCCGCCTCGCTTCCTCTTATGATTATTTTATATATAAAACTATTCAGAAAAGAAAAATTCCTTACGTCAAACAATATCAAAATGCTTGTTTTATGGGGCTTGCTCGGTATAACATGGTTTTTGATAAGGCAGTCGGTTCTTACAGGAAGGGGCGAGTTAGACCAGATGGTTGAGTTCTTCTCCAATGCGCTTGCGAGCAACTATCCCACCGTGCCGGCTGTTATAGGCAAGATATTCCTGCCTGTGAGAATGTCCGGGCTTTCCAATTTTGAAGCGGTAAGCATTATAAGCGGACTGGCAGGCATAACTGCAATAACCGCACTGACTTTCATAAATAAAAAAACGGATAAAGGGAGGATACTTTTCGGGGCGCTGTGGTTTCTGCTGTTTATTTCCCCTACATTGATTGCACGGATAAAAGATTTTGATTTCGACTATGCCGAACACCGAGTTTATCTTCCGCTGATGGGAATGCTGATAATTATCATTGAGATACTCAGAGCAAATAAGATTAATTTCAAAAAAACCGCAAGTGTAGCTGCTGCCGGAACTATTACTGCAGTTTTTGCAGTCATAACGCTTTTTTATCAGGGCTATTTTACCGATGCACACGCCTTCTGGGGTCGGTTTATAGAGCTTTATCCCGATAAAACAAGGGGATACATCGGCGTCGGCAAGCAGGCTTTCATCCACGACAGCATGGACAAAGTTATTGACATCATGAAACGGGGCATCGAGGTTAAACCTGATTACCGCTTCTGGTATGCCAACTTATCCAGTGCATATATCAGAAAAAATGATTACAAGCTGGCGGAAAAATATGCCTATGCAGCTCTTCAGCTTGATTCACTGCATCCCGAAGCAAACTATAACTACGCTATCTCCCTTATGGCTAACGGCAAGATTGACAGGGCTGTAGTACAGTTCGAGAAAGCTCTTGCAGTGAAACCGGATAATCCCAATTTACTGCTGCGCTACGGCGAAGCGCTGACTTTGAAGGGGAGATACAGCGAAGCCGAGATGGTGCTCACAGAGGCAGCACGTCTGGCGCCGCAGTCGCCGGAAGTTTTCGTGAAACTCGGAAATCTTTATCAGGTGCTGAACAGACCGGAAGAAGCAGAGCAGGCTTTTGCGCGAGCCTCTCAGTTGAATCCGAATAATGTTAAAATGTTTTTGAATCTGGGCACTAAACACGCACAGAAAAATGAATACGAGCAGGCTGAAAAACTTTGGCTGAAGGCATATTCCATTAATCCGAAAATGCCCGAAGTGCTTGTTAATCTTACTATGCTTTATCACATGAAGGGAGATATTCAGAAGGCAGAGAAATTCGGTTCGGAAGCTTTAGAGAACGGCGGCAAGCTGCCTCCTCAGATTTTGCAGGCACTCGGAATTTCCTCGGGACAATAGTTTTTGAAATATCAATCATGGTAAAATAAAACACCCAAGGGGATGATTATTTGGGAGTTAATGCAAAACAGAGTTTTGAAAGAAAAGTACATTCCCAAATCGGAGTTTGGGAATGAGATGCTAAATGTCATTCTGAACTTGTTTCAGAATCTCACGTTAGGGGAACACACCCCTTAATCCCCTCTTTGGGAGGGGATGCACTGTATTGAAGAAAAAAGATGTCCAACATCTGCCAGATGTCGGACATCTGGAGCGGTAAGAAAAGTACAATCCCAAATCGGAGTTTGGGAATGAGA